>CAYVAO010000034.1:0-10145 GCA_964448895.1 uncultured Christensenella sp. | reverse complement strand
CCGACTTCCGTTTTATGTGGACAAGCGCGCGCTCATTCCGCGGCAGGATACCGAGCTTTTGGTCGAGACCGCGATTCGGATGATTCGGGAACGCGGATATCACGATTGCCTCGATCTCTGTACGGGAACGGGCTGCGTCGGCATCTCGATTGCGAAAAACACGGATGTTTCGATGACGGCTTCGGATATCAGCAGAGATGCGCTGGAGCTCGCGAAAGAAAACGCAGAACTTAACGAGGTCAGCGTATCTTTTATCGAGAGCGACTTGTTTCAGTCGATCGAGGGAAGATTTGACCTGATCGTTTGCAACCCGCCCTATCTCACGCTGGACGATATGCAGACGCTGCAACAGGAACTGACGTTTGAGCCGAAGCTTGCCCTCTATGGCGGTGGTGACGGGCTGGATTTTTACCGCAAGATCGCCTGGGAGTATCAAAAACACCTCAATCAAGGCGGAATGATTCTATTCGAAATCGGAAACACGCAGGCAAAGACTGCCGCCCCGCTCTTTGATGACGCGAAAACGAGCGTGCTCAACGATCTTGGTGGAAATCCGCGTGTGCTGATCGTAGAGCCGAACTAAAATAAACAGGGCAATACCCACGAGATTTTTAATTAGTATCAGTCAATTGCCTGCGCGTCAGGTTTCACGCGGCGGGCGCGAGCCGGAGCGAACCGGTTGGCTCGTAAAATCGGAGGAACGATGATCGATAAACTACAGGGAATCAAACAACGCTTCGACTTTCTCTCGGAGAAGCTTGCCTCACCGGACGCGATGGCGGACAAAGACGCCTGGCGCGAAATGGTGAAGGAGCGAGCCTCGCTGGAAGAGATCGTAGTTGCGTTTGACGAATATATCGCGTCCCAAAATGCGCTGGAAAACTGCAAAGCCATGCAAAACGAGCATCTCGACAGCGAGATGAAAGAGCTGGTTCGATCGGAAATTGAAGAACTCGAAACAAGGCTGAAAGCTTTAGATCAGCAACTGCACCTCTTGATTTTGCCTAAAGATCCGAATGATGAACGGGATGTTATTTTAGAGATTCGCGCGGGCACAGGCGGAGACGAAGCGTCTCTCTTTGGCGCGGATCTGTTACGCATGTATTTAAGGTTTGCTGAACGAAACGGCTACAAGGTGGAGTATCTCTCCAGCAACATGACCGACATGGGAGGGGTAAAGGAAGTCGTACTCTCCATCGGTGGCAAACACGGCGCGTATAGCAAACTCAAGTTTGAAAGCGGCGTGCATCGTGTGCAACGCGTACCGGAGACGGAATCGCAAGGCCGCATCCACACCAGCGCGGCGACGGTTGCCGTGCTGCCGGAGATCGACGACGTGCAGATCGACATCAAGGACACCGATCTTCGCATCGACACATATCGAAGCAGCGGTGCGGGCGGACAGCACGTGAATAAGACCGAGAGCGCCATTCGAATCACCCATCTGCCGACCGGTATGGTCGTTTCCTGTCAGGATGAAAAATCCCAACTAAAAAACAAAGAGCAGGCGATGCGCGTACTCAAGAGTCGATTGTACGATTATTACGCCAGCCAGCAGGCGGAGCAGCGCGCGGGCGCGCGAAAGAGCCAGATCGGCTCCGGCGATCGTAGCGAGAGAATCCGCACCTATAATTTTCCGCAAGGCCGCGTGACGGATCACCGCATCGGACTAACGCTGTATAAGCTGGAAGCGTTTCTGGACGGCGATATGGACGAGATGCTGGATGCTTTGAGCGTTGCCGAGAGAAGCGAAATGCTCTCCGGAGAATCGGATTGATATGAAGAACAAAGAGGACGATCTGCCCGTGTTTGACACCGAGGTGATCAACGCGATTCGGCAGGAGGAAGCGGGAACCATTCAAGGCGCAAAGCTGATTCAGGCGGGAGAACTGGTCGCCTTCCCGACCGAGACGGTCTACGGACTTGGCGCTGACGGGCTAAACGGAGAAGCGGTCGCGAAGATATTTGCGGCAAAAGGCAGACCTTCGGATAATCCGCTGATCGAGCATGTCGCAAAAAAGAGCGATGTGCGGCAGCTTTGGAGCAGAATGCCCCGACAGGCTCAGATTTTAATGGATCCCTTCTGGCCCGGACCACTGACAATTGTCGCGCCAAAGAGCGATGTCGTGCCGGATGAAGTAACCGCAGGACTCGACACGGTAGCCGTGCGCATGCCGCAGAACAAGACTGCGCGCGCGCTGATATCAAAATCCGGCGTACCCATCGCGGCGCCGAGCGCAAACCGCTCAGGCAGACCCAGCCCGACCACGCCACAGCATGTGCTGGACGATCTGGGCGGCAGAATTCCGCTGATCATCGACGGAGGACCCTGTAAATACGGCGTAGAGTCCACGGTACTGTCGCTCGTCGGGGATCCGACGATACTGCGCCCCGGTGCGATTACGCGGGAAATGCTGGCGGCGCTCATCGGCGAAGTTCGCGTGAGTGCGAGTATCCTAAACCCGATGAAGGCGGGCGAAGTTGCCGCCTCACCCGGCATGAAATATCAGCACTATGCGCCCAACGCAGAAGTCATCGTGGTGCAAGGCAACCCGGAGCAGACCGCAAAGCGAATCAACGCGCTGTATCGCGCGGCTGAGGCTGAAGGAAAGACCGTTGAAATCGCCGCGACAGAGCAGACAAAAGCGTTTTATAAAGGCAAGCGGCATCTGGTGCTCGGCGATCGAAACGAGCCGGAGACGCTCTGCGCAAGTTTGTTTGCCGCACTGCGGGAGATGGACAAACGATGCGAGCTGATCCTCGCCGAAGGAATCCCAGCCGAGGACGAGGGACTGGCCTACATGAACCGGCTTTTGCGCGCCGCGGGATTTCATGTGATCGACGCGAGCAAAGAAATATAATCTGTTTTCTATATATGATAGATAAGACCACCGAGACCCCGAGGAGAGAGAAAGGAAGAGAGAGAACATGAAGATTGGCATTGGTTGCGACCATGGCGGCTTTGACCTGAAAGAAGCCATCGTCGCCTACCTGCGGGAAGAGGGACACGAAGTGAAAGACTTCGGCTCCTATGATAAGAACAGCATCGACTATCCCGATTATGTGTTTCCGGTTGCGGAAGGCGTGGCGCGCGGTGAGTTTGATCGCGGCATCGTGATCTGCACCACGGGAATCGGCGTTAGCATCGCCGCAAACAAAGTTCAAGGCATTCGCTGCGCACTGGTAACCGACGAATACTCGGCGAAGATGACGCGCGAACACAACGACACCAACATGCTCGCGCTCGGCGCAAACGTGACCACTGTGGTTCGCGCAAAGGGCATTGTGGATATCTGGCTGGCGGAACCGTTCTCCCATGGTGAACGGCACCAGCGCAGAATCGATAAAATTTCCGCTTACGAAAAAACGCACTAAGGAGGCTCACCATGTCAAAAGTTATCACCATCGATCATCCTCTTGTGCAGCATAAGCTTTCGCTGCTGCGCGACAAAGACACCGGCTGCAAGGCGTTTCGTGAACTCGTATACGAGCTTGCAATGCTCATGGCATACGAAGTCACGCGCGATCTCGAGCTCAAGGAGATCGAAATCGAAACACCAATCTGCAAAACCACCGTTCAGACGCTCGCAAATGAAAAAATCGCCGTTATCCCGATTCTCCGCGCCGGCCTCGGCATGGCGGACGGCATCATGAGCCTGATTCCCAACGCAAAAGTCGGACACATCGGCCTGTATCGCAATCCCGACACGCTGATGCCTACCGGCTACTATTGCAAGCTGCCGCAGGATATCGCGGAGCGCGAGACTATCATTGTTGACCCCATGCTCGCCACCGGAAACTCCGGCATCGAAGCGATCCACATTTTAAAGGAGAACAACGTTGCCAGCATTCGCTTTGTGTGCCTGATTGCGGCGCCCGAAGGAATTGCGGCCATGCAGAAAGCGCATCCCGACGTAGACATCTACGTTGCGCATATCGACGAGAAACTCAACGATCATGGCTATATCGTTCCCGGCCTTGGCGACGCGGGCGATCGACTCTTTGGCACAAAATAAAGCGCTGAGCCATCCGAAAAATTGACGCAAGCGCGCGGAGGGGATGAAACCCTCCGTGTGTCTTGCGCTTTCTTTTTTCATCAGCAAAAGTAGAATTGATGAAACCTTTATCATGTGCTTACAGATAAGCCACTAAATTTTTCATAAAAAAAGGTTCAAATGCTTCGGCGGTTATGATAATATTGTAATGTTGCATTATGAGTAAGCATTTCTTTTTGTTTCAATACGATAGATAGTTCGGAGGAATTCCATGCGATCGGTCATTGAAGAAATTGCCGCGGCAGAGCAGCGGGCTGATGAAATCCGCCAAAATGCCGCGACACAAGCGCGAGAACTGACACAAAAGTCAAAAGAAGACGCACAAAAAGCGTTGTCTGATTTGGAAAATCAAGCGCGCGAAATCCTGCAGGCGGAGTTGGAGACGGCAAAAAGCGAAGGCGAACGTGTTTCCGGCGATATGCTGACGCAACTCGAACAGGAAGCGGACGCGCTTTGCGAAAACGCAACCAAACGGCTGGATCGAGCCGTATCCTATCTCGTAGATAAGGTGACGAAAACGGCATGATCGTTTCGATGAAACGTATGACGCTCGTCGCACACAAAGACGACGAAGCGAAGTTATTAAACGCGCTGCAGGCAATTCGTGCGGTTGAGGTGATCTCCAGCGGGCAGGACAACACAGCCAGCGCCGCGCTGGAGCGCGCGCAGGCCCGCGTGCATGCGCTTGATACCGCTCTTAGAAGCATGAAGCCATACTCCACAAAGAAGGCGTTTCTTGCTGCTCTGAAGGAAGCGAAAGCAGAGGAGCTTTTTGACATGCTTCCGGATGCGGTTTCGCTCTCCGACCGGCTTAGCGTATTAAACCGCGATCTTACGGCGACGAAATCCGAAATCGATAAAAACGAGACGCTGATCAACTCGCTTCGCTCGTGGAGCGCGTTTCCGGCGGACATGCAAACCTACCAAAACAGCAAACGAGTCAAGTACTTTACCGGCATCATCACAGCTGCCGATGTAGAGAAGCTTGAAAATATCGATGCTACGGCGGAATATCAGCTCTTCAATGAAGGCGTGGAGCGCACCTGCGTGATCGCAAGCCCGATTGAAGAAGCAAAGAGCGTATCCAATTTTTTGAAGTCGCTTGAGTGGACGGACTTCGTCTTTCCGAAGATGTCGGGAACGCCCGCCGAAGCGATGGAAGAGTTGGCTGAGAGAAACCGCACGTTAAACGCGAAGAAGGTCGAGCTGGAATCGCAGATATCCGACGAAGCGACGGGCCAATACGCGCTTGTAGAGGGCGCATACGACGCGGCGACGATTGAGCGCGATCGCGCGCTTGCCTCCGCGGAGCTACAGCGCTCGGATGCGACGTTCCAATTGGAAGGCTGGCTGCCCTCGGATCGCCAGGCGGATGTTGAAAAAGCGATTTCCAGCATAACGGACGCATATTTTCTCGATGTGCGCGAGCCGGAGGAGGACGAGGTTCCACCTTCTTTTGTTGAGAATAGCGCGTTCGTGACGCCGTTTGAGCAGGTAACGAACCTATATTCCAGACCCGATCCCAAAGGCATTGATGCGACGCCGTATATGGCACCATTCTATATACTGCTTTTCGGCTTGATGTTGAGTGATACGGGATATGGCATTGTTTTGGCGATTATGACCGCATTGTACGTGAAGCTCAAAAAGCCGACCGGCATGAGCGGCGGTTTTGCGCGCGTGCTCTTCTGGGGCGGCATTTCCACGATTGTTTGGGGTGTACTGGTCGGGACCATCTTCGGTATGGATTTTGACACGCTGCTCGGCACAAACAATCTTTTCCCGTTGTTCGTAGACCCGATGAGCAACCCGATCGGCATGTTGATTCTGTGCTTTGGCCTAGGCGTATTGCATATTCTCTTCGGCGTTGCGCTGAAGATGAAGCTCTCGTTTTCGCGCGGGGATTGGCAGAGCGCAATCTTTGACAGTTTGTCCTGGATTCTCATCGTCGTTGGTTTGATCGTGTACGCGGTTCCTTCCGCGGTAGCGGGTTTACCTGCGGTGATCGGCACCATCGGTCTTTCGATGGCCGGGCTGGGCGCGGTACTGATTCTTCTGTTCAAAGGCCGCGCAAACAAAAATCCTGTGATGCGAACGTTATCCGGTCTTGGCGAACTCTATCAGGTAACGGGATATCTTTCGGATATTCTCTCCTATGCGCGTCTATTTGCGCTGGGCATCGCAACCGGCGTTATCGCCTCGGTCTTCAACGAGCTTTGCAAAATGCTCATGGGTTCACCAGTTCTGGTGCTGCGTATTCTTGGCATCATCGTCGCGTGCGGACTACTGGTTGCGCTGCACGGGTTCAACATTGCGATCAATACGCTGGGCGCGTTTGTGCACTGCGCAAGACTGCAATATGTCGAGTTTTACGGCAAGTTCTACGAACCCGGCGGTCGGGCGTTCCGTCCGCTTTCTTATCAAACGCGGCATGTTCGCGTGACGAACCAACAATCACCGAATCCCGAATAAATTATTCGGTTTACGATCAAAAAACAACATTATCCACATATGACGAAGGAGGCAATTTTACTATGGATCTTCAATGGGGAACAATTTTTGCGGCGGAAGGCGCCGCGATGCCGGCGGTTATGGCGGGTGTGGGCAGCGCTCTTGGCGTAGGTCTCGCGGGACAGCCTAGCGCGGGCGTGGTCTCGGAAGACCCGGATCGCTTCGGCTCCTGCTTGCTGCTTCAGCTTTTGCCGGGTACGCAGGGCATCTACGGTCTGCTGATCGCGTTTGTGATCGCGAGCAAAGCAGGCCTTCTTTCGGGCGCTGCCAACTTAAGCGCAACCGCCGGTTTAAGCCTGTTTCTTGCGGCGATTCCGATCGCGTTCGGCGGTCTGCTTTCCGCAATAGCGCAGGGCAAAGTCGCCGTCGCCGGCATCAACCTTGTTGCAAAGAAGCCTGAAGAACAGGGCAAAGCGATGCTGATGACCGTCATGGTCGAAACCTACGCGGTTCTGGCTCTGCTGATCTCCTTCCTGCTTGTCAATGGCGTTAAGGTAGCATAAGAAACGTTTATTACCAGATAAGGAGCAGCCAATGGCAACGATATCCATCTCCGGAACCAATAAACTCGCCGAGCGCATCGTAACGGATGCCGAGGACGAGGCGCGCGTTGTGCTGGAAGATGCGCAAAAAGTCGTGCAAGAAATTCAGCGCGAGAGCGATAAAACGCTCTCCGCTCGCCGTGCTGAGCTAAAGAGCCAGCGCGAAAACGCGGTGAAGAGCCTCGTCGGCGGCTATCAGACGCGCGCCTCTTTGGACGCGAAAAAGGACGCGCTTCGTAAGAAACGCGCCGTGATTGACGCGGCCTTTACGCGCGCCTACGACGCCGTGCTCTCACTCGACGGCGAAAAAAGAAAAGCCATCTGCGCACGAATGATTCAAGAAAACGCGGAAGGCGGAGAGATGGTTTCGCCCGCAAAGGCGGATCGCGCAGCGCTTGCAGCGATTATCGCGGAGCAGCCGGAAAAGAAGCTGACGCTCTCGAAAGACGACGCCGCAATTGACGGAGGGTTCGTTCTGCTGGGACAGGGATACGAGAAGGATTGCTCGTTCCGCTCCCTGCTGGATACCGTTCGTGACGCGGAAGAGACAGCGGTCTATCAACTGCTGTTCGACTGAGCGGAGGGGAGGGTTTCATGCCGCAGCCAAGTTACGCCTATGCTTGCGCGCGTATCAGCGCGCTGGAAAAGTCGCTCTTTGGCAGAGACACCGTCCGCCGAATGGCCGAGGGTTCGCTGGAGGACGCGCTTCGGATGCTTTCCGACGCGAAATATGGCAATTTGCCGGATGCAACGGGTGAAGACACCGAGCGTATGATTGAGTCTGTACGCAGACAAACGGCGGAGACGATTCGCGATCTTTCGCCGGATTCTGCTCTGACAGATCTGTTCTTATTACAAACCGACGCACAAAATCTGAAGACACTGGTCAAAGCGCGTCTCTTGGGAACCACGGATGCCATCTGGCTCGAAGGCGGGCTCTTTACCCGCGAGCAGCTCGGCACCATGGTCGCAAACGCGAAATACGACCTCTTACCCGAGGAACTTCAGAACGCGATGAGCCGCCTGGAAGCGAAGCTGAAGATTTCGCAGGAACCGCAGCTTGTGAGCGTTTTTGCCGACTATGGCTACCACGCGCATTGCCTTCAAGCGGCAAATAGCGCGAAGGAACCGTTTATCCGGCAATATTTCGCAGCGCTTTGTGACTTTAACAATGTGATTACATTCCTCCGTATGCGCGCGATGGGCGCACAGAAAGAGGATTTAAAAGAAGTTTTGCTGCCGAGCGCGGGCGTAAAAAGCGAAGCGCTGATCGAGGCGTACGAGCTCTCCGCCGAGACGCTGACAAAAGCGATCTCAACGAGCGTAGCCAAAAGCGCGCTGCAAGAAGGCCTCAATCGCATGCTCGCAACTGGAAGTATCTCGATGCTGGAGAAAGCGAGAGACGATTATCTGCTCTCTCTCGTCAACGAACACCGGCACGAGAGCATGACGATTTTCCCGATCGTCGGGTATTATCTGGCGCGGGATCGCGAAGCGAAAGCCGTTCGATTGATCCTGACCGTGAAGAGAAACGGCCTCGACGACGCGATTATTGCGGAAAGACTGAGGGAACTCTATGGCTAAGATTGGCGTCATCGGAGACCGCGACTCCGTTTTGCTCTTTAAAGCGGTTGGATTGGACGTGTTCTTTGAAGATGAAGGCGTGAGCGCGAACCGTACGCTCCATCGACTCGCGAGAGAAGGATATGTCACCATATTTGTAACGGAAAAGCTGTTTGCAGCCTGTGCCGAGACCATCGAAGAGTTCAAAAGTCAGGCGTATCCAGCTATTATTCCGATTCCGGATAACCAGGGTTCACGTGGCGTCGGCGAAAAAATGCTACGGCAAAACGTTGAAAAAGCTGTCGGTATGGACATCTTGTCCAATCAATAACCGGAATCGAGCGATGAAAGAAACAATTCGCACTGCTCATCATGTAGCAGGCGTATCACCGGAAAACGAGTTTTACGACGAAACGGTAACAAGCAGGCAAGGAAGGATCATAAAAGTCTCGGGGCCGCTCATCGTAGCGGGCGGCATGGCGGACGTGCAGATGTACGACGTTGTCCGCGTATCCGAAAAGCATTTGATCGGAGAGGTGATCGAGCTGCGCGGCGATCAGGCCTCCATTCAGGTATATGAGGAGACGGGCGGCATCGGCCCGGGCGAACCTGTGGAGTCCACAGGCGCGCCGCTCTCCGTTGAATTGGCGCCGGGCTTGATCGAGTCCATCTACGACGGCATTCAGCGCCCGCTGAATCTGATTCGCGAGCGCGCGGGAGACCGCATCACCCGCGGCATCATGGTTGACGCGCTCGATCACGAGAAACTCTGGGCGTTCACACCGGTCGCGAAGGTTGGCGATCTGGTAACCGGAGGCGACATCCTCGGCACCGTGCAGGAGACCGAGGCGGTGTTGCACCGCGTGATGGTTCCGCCGACGACATCCGGTAAGCTCGTTTGGATTTTTGAAGGCGAAGCGAACATCATCACCCCGATTGCGAAGATTGAGAAAAACGACGGCGCGATCCTCGAGATTCCAATGCTGCAAAAGTGGCCGGTTCGTAAAGGCCGTCCCTATGCCGAAAAGATTTCTCCGCGCGAGCCCATGATCACGGGCCAGCGCGTCATCGATACGCTTTTCCCGGTCGCGAAGGGCGGCACGGCAGCCGTTCCCGGCCCGTTTGGCAGCGGCAAGACGGTTGTTCAGCATCAGCTCGCCAAGTGGGCGGATGCGGACATCATCGTCTACGTCGGCTGCGGCGAACGCGGCAACGAGATGACGGACGTTTTGATGGAGTTTCCGGAATTGAAAGACCCGCGCACGGGACTTTCGCTGATGAAGCGTACGGTGCTCATCGCGAATACTTCGGACATGCCGGTAGCCGCGCGTGAAGCTTCTATCTATACGGGCATCACGATTGCGGAATATTTCCGTGACATGGGTTATAAAGTCGCCCTCATGGCGGACTCCACCTCCCGCTGGGCGGAAGCGCTGCGCGAGCTCAGCGGACGACTCGAAGAACTGCAGGGTGC
>CAYVAO010000033.1:0-10267 GCA_964448895.1 uncultured Christensenella sp. | reverse complement strand
GCGATGGCGCAGGGCATGGCTTTGACCGAAGACCTTGGGCACAACGACAAGACAAGCCAACTCAAAAACCTCAACTTTGAAGATTATCTGATCCCGACGATACTGGACGTGCCGGACAGCAACCAGCCGATTTTGGACGAACACGTCGACCCGAGAAGCGCGTTTGGCGGGCGTTCCCTTGGCGAACCCGCCACGGAACCCGGCGCGGGTGCGATACTCTGCGCGGTCAACCACGCGCTCGGCAAACCGGGACTCATTCGCGAGCTGCCGGCCGATCTTGACCGGGTGTTCGCGGCGATCCGGTCGATGGAAGGGAGAGAAGCATGATGGACTGTCGTGATTATAGAAAACCTGCGTCGCTTGCCGAAGCGATTGATCTGCTTCGAACGATGGAAGGTGAAGTATTGCTGCTTGCGGGCGGAACGGATATTCTGGTTAACGCGCGCGAAGGCCACCCGTACCGGAACAAAACGGTAATCGATATTTACGGCATCCCGCAGCTCTGCCAAATCGAGGAACAGACGGACTGGATTGCCATCGGCGCTGGCGTGACGCATGCGCAAATCGAACAATCGCCGCTGATTCGCGCAAAGGCGGGCGTGCTTGCGGACGCTTGCCGCACGGTCGGTTCTCCGCAGATTCGCAACCACGCGACCATCGGCGGAAACCTCGCGAACGCCTCTCCCGCCGCGGATTCGCTGGCGGCGCTGAGCGTGTTGGTAGCTGAGGTGGAGGTAACCCGCCTTGGCGAGATTTCGCGCGTTCCGCTGGGCGAAATCATCGCAAAGCCGTATCGCACCACGCTGACGGATCGGGACTTGGTCACGCGTATCTTCGTGAAAAAAGCGCCGGAGGGCACGCGATTCCATTTTTACAAACTGGGTCGCAGAAAAGCGCTCGCCATCTCGCGCATGACGATCGCGACGCTGCTCAAGCAGGACGAGACCGGCACCGTGACGCAGTTTCATATGACGATGGGAGCGACATTCCCCAAGCCGATGCTGTTTGAGGACGTGGACGCGATGCTGATCGGTAAAAAGCCGACGCAGGCGGATATTGCGGCGGTTGCGGAAGCACTCAGCGCAAAGATACCGCTCATCGCGGGGATTCGCGCCTCCACCGCATACAAACAACCCGTTTGCAACCGCATGGTTCGGCGAATCCTGGACGAACTGCTGGGAGGAATGGCACAATGAAGAATATCACCTTGCGCTTTACGCTGAATGGAAAAGAAGTCGAGCTGGATTGCGCGCCGAACAAACGCATGCTGGATGTGCTGCGCGGCGATCTGGCGCAGACCGGCACGAAGGAAGGCTGCGCGGTCGGCGAATGCGGCGCTTGCACGGTGATCCTCAACGGGGAACCGGTTGCGAGTTGCCTCGTCGCCGCGGGCCAGATGCAGGGCGCAACCATCTTAACCATAGAGGGCATGAGCGAGACGTTGATCGGGCGCGTATTGCAGGATTGCTTTGTCGAAGGGGACGCTGTTCAGTGCGGTTTTTGCACGCCGGGGTTTATCATGAGCGCATATGCGCTGCTGCTGAAAAACCCGCACCCGACGCGGGAGGAGATTCGCGAGGCGGTGGCGGGCAACGTCTGCCGCTGTACGGGATATATCCCGATCGTGAACGCGATTGAGCAGGCGGGCATCCGCATTCGGGAATGATGGACTTTTCTCTCGCGCGAGCAAAAAAAGCTTGACATTCAAAACCAACGTCACTATATTGTATATAATCAAACCGATGACGCGGAGATAACGGTGATCATGTTCCTACAGAGAGCCTGCGGCGCTGAGAGTCAGGCGGAAAACAAATCATCAAATGGACCGCCGAGGGTGCAGTCAAAGGGGAATCGCCCGAGTATTCTGCAACGTGTTGGCATACGTCAGTTGCCGGGGATATGTTGGTATCCTGAAAAGCGTACGGATTTTCCGTAAATCAAGGTGGCACCGCGGATAAAATTGCTTTATTCGTCCTTGACAGAACAGATTGTTTTGCCAGGGATTTTTTTATGATCAAAACCAGCCTGACGAAACAAACATCGTCAGGCTTTTTTTGACTCGATCAAGCAGGAAGGAACACGATATGCTGAAACCCACGTTGGAGGAAATCAAACAACTCGCGCAGGACGGTCGCTACCAGACCGCGCCCGTCAGCCTCGAGATTCTCTCGGATATCCGCACGCCGATCGAGGTGCTGCGCATTCTCAAGAGCGTCTCCACACACTGCTTTTTGCTGGAATCCGTGGCGGATCACGAAAAATGGGGCCGCTACACCTTCCTTGGCTACGATCCGAAGCTGGAGATCACCTGTCAGGACGGAAACATGCGCCTTGGTTCCGTCGCGTTTGAAACGAACGACCCCGGCAAGTACATCAAGCAGATCGTAGAGGAGCACAAGAGCGCGCGAATCCCTGGCCTTCCGCCGTTTACCGGAGGCCTCGTCGGCTACTTTTCCTACGATTACCTGAAGTATTCCGAGCCGACGCTGCGCCTCGACGCGGAGGATACCGAAGGATTTCACGATGTCGACCTGATGCTGTTTGACAAGGTGATCGCGTTTGACAACTTTCGGCAAAAGATCGTGCTCTGCGTCAATATCTCGCTCAAAAACGCGGAGACGGAGTATCACCGCGCGGAGCTGGAACTCAAGCAGATGGCGGCGCTGCTGCGGGAGGCTGTTCCCGCGCCGGACGAACGCGGGCACCTGACATCGGAGTTTCGCGCGCTGTTTGATGAAGAGACGTTTTGCGGCATGGTGGAGCAGGCAAAGCACCACATCCGCGAGGGGGATATCTTCCAGATCGTGCTCTCCAATCGCCTGGAGGCGGCGTACGAGGGAACGCTGCTCAACGCCTATCGCGTACTCAGAACAGTGAATCCTTCGCCGTATATGTTTTATTTTTCCAGTTGTGATATGGAGGTTGCCGGCGCTTCGCCGGAGACGCTCGTCAAGCTCGAAGACGGCGTGCTGCACACCTTTCCGCTTGCGGGAACGCGCCCGCGCGGCAAGACGGAGGAGGAAGACCTCGCGCTGGAACGTGAGCTGCTCGCCGATCCCAAAGAGCTTGCGGAGCACAACATGCTCGTCGACCTCGGTCGCAACGACATCGGCAAAATCAGCCGCTTTGGCAGCGTAAAGGTGGAGCAATATCTCTCCATTGAGCGCTTTTCGCATGTGATGCACATTGGCTCGACCGTGCGCGGCGAGCTTGCCGAAGGAAAGACGGCGCTGGACGCGATCGACGCGATTCTGCCCGCGGGCACGCTCTCCGGCGCACCCAAGATTCGCGCCTGTCAGCTTATCAACGACTTGGAGAACAATAAGCGCGGTATCTACGGAGGCGCGATCGGCTACCTCGATTTTACTGGAAACCTCGACACCTGCATCGCGATTCGAATCGCTTACAAGAAAAACGGCAAAGTGTTTGTGCGAAGCGGCGCGGGCATCGTTGCGGATTCGGTACCGGCGAGCGAACATCAGGAGTGCTTAAACAAAGCCGCGGCGGTGGTCAAGGCGATTCGGCTCGCGGAGGAGGAGACACTATGATTTTGTTGATCGACAACTACGATAGTTTTTCGTATAACCTCTATCAGCTGATCGGATCGATCGATCCGGATATCCGCGTGGTGCGAAACGACGCGATGACGCCGGAAGAAATGATGGCGCTAAACCCCGCGGCGCTCGTCATTTCGCCCGGCCCGGGCAGGCCGGAAGACGCGGGCGTTTGCATCGACGCGATTCGCGCGCTGGGCGGCAAAATGCCGATTCTCGGCGTTTGCCTCGGGCATCAGGCGATCTGCGCGGCGTATGGCGCGACGGTATCTTACGCAAAAGAGCTCATGCACGGCAAACAATCCGGTACGAAACTGGATACAAATTGCCCGTTGTTTGCGGATTTGCCGGAGACGATACCCGTTGCGCGGTACCATTCGCTGGCGGCGGTGGAGGAGACGATTCCGGCGTGCTTGCAGGTTGTCGCGCGCACGCAGGACGGAGAAGTGATGGCGGTAAAGCACCGCGATTTCGACACCTACGGGCTGCAGTTTCATCCGGAATCGATTTTGACCCCGAACGGGTCTGTGATACTCCAAAACTTTTTAGGCATGACAAAGGAGACGAAAAAGCAATGATTAAGGAAGCAATCGTAAAGATCGTGGATAAACAGGACTTGACCTACGACGAAGCGTTCGCCGTGATGAACGAGATCATGAGCGGAGAGACGAGCGCCACGCAGAACGCGGCGTTTCTCGCGGCGCTCTCGACGAAGAGCACAAAGGCGGAGACGATCGACGAGATCGCGGGCTGCGCCGCCGCCATGCGCGCGCATGCTTTAAAAGTGCCGCACGATATGCAGGTGATGGACATCGTCGGTACCGGCGGAGACGGCGCGCAGAGCTTTAATATCTCCACCACGTCCGCGCTGGTTGCGGCGGCGGGCGGGGTCAAGGTGGCCAAACACGGAAACCGCGCGGCTTCCTCCAAGAGCGGCACGGCGGACTGCCTCGAAGCGCTGGGGGTCAACATCGAACAGTCGCCGGAACTCTGCGAAAAACTGTTGCGCGAGGTTGGCATCTGCTTCTTCTTTGCACAAAAATATCATACCTCGATGAAATATGTCGGCGCGATTCGCCGGGAGCTTGGCATCCGCACGGTGTTCAATATTCTTGGCCCTCTGACCAACCCTGCGTCCCCGCAGATGCAGCTATTGGGCGTGTATAGCGAGTCCCTCGTGGAGCCGCTGGCGCGCGTGCTCCATAGCCTCGGCGTTTCGCGCGGCATGGTCGTTTACGGGCAGGACAAGCTGGATGAGATTTCGCTCAGCGCCAAGACGACGGTTTGCGAGTTTCAGGGCGGCGCGTTTGATTCCTACAAGATCGCGCCGGAAGACTTCGGCCTCGCGCGCTGTGACAAAGCAGACCTTGTCGGTGGTACGCCGGAGCAAAACGCGGTAATTACGCGCGCCATCCTCGCCGGCACCGAGCGCGGGCCAAAGCGGGACGCGGTGCTGCTTAACGCGGGAGCCGCGCTCTACCTTGGCGGTAAGGCGGACTCGTTTAAATCTGGCGTTCGGCTCGCGGCTGAGATCATCGATTCCGGCGCGGCGCTGCAAAAGCTGGAAGCGTTTTGCCGTGCTTCGAAAGCGTAAGCGCGATGAGCACGATATTGGATCAGCTGGCGGAGCATGCGCGGCAGCGCGTTGCGGCAGACCAGGCAAATATACCGCTCTGTGTGCTTAAGCTGCGCTGCGAGCGGGGAGAGGTGCCCAAGCGCGAGCCGTTTGTATTTGAGGCGGCGCTGAAAAAACCGGGCTTATCCTTCATCTGCGAGGTCAAGAAAGCGTCCCCGTCAAAGGGCGTAATCTCACAGGATTTTCCCTATCTCGAAATCGCGCGGGACTATGAGGCGGCGGGCGCGGACTGCATCTCCTGCCTGACGGAACCCAAGTGGTTTCTCGGCAGCGACGAAATCTTTTCGCAAATTCGCGCGGCGGTGACGATTCCCATGCTGCGTAAGGATTTCACGGTGGACGAGTACCAAATTTATCAGGCGAAGTGCATGGGCGCGGACGCGGTGCTGCTCATCTGCGCGATTCTGGACGCGCCGTCGATCCGGCGGTACATCGCGCTTTGCGATCGGCTCGGTATGTCCGCGCTGGTAGAGGCGCACGACGCGGCGGAGCTCGCGGCGGCGGTCTCCGCGGGCGCGCGCATCATCGGCGTGAACAACCGCAATCTCAAGGATTTTTCAGTCGATACGGGCAACAGCAAGCGCCTCCGCGCGCTGGCGCCGGAAGGAGTGCTGTTTGTCTCCGAAAGCGGGATTCAGTCCGCGGACGATGTGCGGCAGCTCAAAGAAAACGGAGTGGACGCGGTGCGCATCGGCGAGGCGCTCATGCGCTCTGCGGATAAAAAAGCGACGCTGGCGCAGTTTCGAGGTGCCGTATGACAAAGGTGAAAATCTGCTGTCTGCGTAGGGCGGAGGACATCGTTTTTGCCAACGAGCTGATGCCGGACTATGTCGGCTTTGTGTTTGCAAAGGCGAGCAAGCGCTACGTTTTGCCGGAGGAAGCAAAAAAGCTCAAGTGGATGCTGAATCCGAATATCTGCGCGGTCGGCGTGTTTGTCAACGAGCCGATGGAGCGGATGCTGGCCTTGATCGAAAGCGGAATGATCGAGGCAATTCAGCTGCACGGCGCGGAGACGGTTCGGATCGCGACAAGCGAAGACGTCCGGCTTGCGGAACAATCCGCTGCGGACTTTATCCTGCTCGATCACGGCGGCGGCGGAACGGGCGAATCGTTCGATTGGTCGCTGCTGGATGGAATCAAGCGCCCGTTTTTTCTCGCGGGCGGGCTGTCCGCGGAAAACGCAGGCGAAGCGATCGCGCGATACAAACCGTATGCGGTGGATTCCAGCTCCAAACTGGAGACGGATGGTGTGAAGGACTACAAAAAGATGAAAGCGTTTGTCGAAGCGGTTCGGCAAAACGGCTGAACAGGAGAACAGATGGAACAGAGAAAAGGACGATTTGGCGCGTACGGCGGCCAATATATTCCGGAAACGTTGATGAACGCCGTCATCGAATTGGATGAGGCGTATCAGCATTATAAAAACGATCCCGCGTTTCAAAGCGAGCTAAAGGAGCTGCTGAACAACTACGCGGGCAGACCCAGCAGACTGTATTTTGCGCGGAAGATGACGCGTGAACTCGGCGGCGCGAAGATTTACCTCAAGCGGGAAGACCTCAACCACACCGGCGCGCACAAGATCAACAATGTGTTGGGTCAGGCGCTGCTCGCCAAAAAGATGGGCAAAACGCGCTTGATCGCGGAGACCGGCGCGGGACAGCACGGCGTCGCGACGGCGACCGCTGCGGCGCTGATGGATTTGGAATGTGTGGTCTACATGGGTAAAGAGGACACCATCCGCCAGGCGCTGAACGTCTACCGCATGCGCCTGCTTGGCGCGGAGGTGGTGCCCGTCACCAGCGGCACGGCGACGCTGAAGGACGCGGTGTCCGAGGCGATGCGCGAGTGGACGAACCGCATCGACGACACGCACTATTGCCTCGGCTCCGTGATGGGGCCGCACCCGTTTCCGACCATCGTGCGGGATTTTCAGGCGGTGATCTCGAAGGAGATCAAGGCGCAGATGCAGGAGGCGGAAGGCCGATTGCCAAACGCGGTTCTCGCCTGCGTGGGCGGCGGAAGCAACGCCATCGGCGCGTTTTATCACTTTATCGACGACCCTTCCGTTCGGCTGATCGGCTGCGAGGCGGCTGGTCGCGGCGTGGATACACTGGAGACAGCTGCAACGATGAGCGTTGGGCGCACGGGTATCTTCCACGGCATGAAGTCTATCTTCTGTCAGGACGAATTCGGGCAGATTGCGCCCGTTTACTCCATCTCGGCGGGGCTGGACTATCCCGGCGTCGGGCCGGAGCATGCATATCTGCATGAGTCCGGTCGCGCGGAATACGTCCCGATCACGGACGAACAGGCGGTAGAGGCGTTTGAATATCTCAGCCGCACGGAGGGAATCATTCCCGCCATCGAGTCCGCGCATGCGATCGCGCATGCGATGAAAATCGCGCCGAACATGCGTAAGGATGAGATTCTCGTCGTTTGCCTGTCCGGTCGCGGGGACAAGGACTGCGCGGCGATTGCCCGCTACAGAGGGGAGGATATCGATGAGTAACATTCAAAAAGCGTTTCAAAACGGAAAGGCGTTCATCGCGTTTTTAACCTGCGGAGACCCCGATTTGGAGACGACCGCGAAGATCGTAAAAGAGATTGCTTCTTCGGGCGCGGATATCATCGAACTCGGCATACCGTTTTCCGACCCGACGGCGGAAGGGCCCGTGATTCAGGCGGCAAACGTCCGCGCGCTCTCGGGAAACGTCACGACGGATCGCATTTTTGATCTGGTGCAGCGCTTGCGCGAAGAGGTAGACGTTCCGCTCGCGTTTATGACCTATGCAAACGTTGTGTTTTCCTATGGCACGGAGCGATTTTTAGAGCGCGCGGCGGAGGTTGGAATCGACGGGCTGATTCTGCCCGATGTACCGTTTGAAGAGAAGGCGGACTTTGCGCCCGCCTGCCGCGCGCACGGCATCGACTTCATCAGCCTGATCGCGCCGACTTCGCAGGATCGCATTGCCATGATCGCCAAAGAAGCGGAAGGGTTTCTCTACTGCGTCTCGTCGCTGGGGGTTACCGGCATGCGTGGGCAGATCACGACGGATATCGGCGAGATGGTGCGTCAGGCGCGTCTGGCGAATCCAAACATTCCCTGCGCGATCGGGTTCGGCATCTCAACGCCGGATCAGGCGCGGCAGATGGCGGACTATGCGGACGGGGTGATTGTCGGCTCCGCGATCGTTCGCCTGGTTGAGCAATATAAGGAAGAAGCGGCGCCCGTTGTCGGGCGATATGTTCGCGAAATGAAGGACGCGATTGAGCAAAGATAGCTTACGCTGAACAAAACAGGAGTTTTAAAAAGCGGCTCGCATGAGAAAATGCGAGTCGCCTTTTTATGTTTGATATGAAGAGACAAAATTTCTTTATGGAATTCATTTAGATACGATCGCGGAGTTTTCATTAGGAAACAGGATCATCGAAACGGTGTGTTATTCTTCCGCTGCGTTCCAATCCATTACCAAACTCTCAACGGGCTTGTTTGCCAACAATTGGATCATATGCTCCGCGGCTTCTCGTCCCAGCAATTCATTCGGGTGACCATAGGATACGAAATCGATGTTTTGCCTGCCGGTGATGGTTCCGTCGAAGCTTCTAATCGCGGTGACCGAACTGGGGTTGGAGTTGAGATACGCGAGGATGAGGAACGCAATCTCGTCGTTATAGCATACGATCGCCGTGCAAGCGGTAGCGAGCCGGTTTAGGTTCTGCTTCAGCTCGGGAGAATACTTGGTTTCGGTATTAAACCAGATCATGCAATCGTCATCGATTCGAAGATTCGCTTCCGTGAGCGCATCAACGTAACCGGAAAAGCGGCGAACGCCTTGAATATCGTCGCTCTTAAACACGCCGCCGATGAGGCGATGTCCGCGTTGAATGAGATCTGTCGTGGCTTTGCGCGCCCCGCCGTAGTCGTCCGTGGTGATGGTCACGATTTTGCAGTTCGATTGCTGCAAAAGCTCGGGATAATAGCCGTTGAAGAAGACGAGCGGCGTTGTTTTGCATGCGAACTCTTGATAATAATGCAGGTTTGGATTTGGGAGCGCGGTCTTGGTTCCTTCCACGATGATGCCGTCCACGACATTGCCGGACAAAAACTGGAGGATATCGCGTTCTTTGGCGATGCTGTTGTTGGTTGCCATCAGCTGAATGAAGTAGCCGTTATTCGTTGCGACTTCTTCGATGCCGCGCAAAATATGCGGAAAGATATAGGTGCTGATATAGGTCGTGATGACCGCAATACGCATCGTTTTTTTATATGACTGAACCTTGCTTGAGACATAGGAACCGCTGCCTTGTACTTTTGTGATCATTTCGTTTCGTTCCAGCAACTCGAGCGCCTGACGAACGGTTTGGCGACTCATGCCATATTTTGTTGACAGCTCCAACTCCGTGGGCAATTTGTCCCCGGAGACATATGTACCGTCACTGATAGAGTCTGTAATGATGGAATATAGCTGGATATATTTCTTCTGCACGCTCATGCAATCAACTCCAAGGTAAAATTTGTTTCATACCGTTATGTAATCGGTAATAGAGGAATGAATCGACCGAAATTCGGATAAAATCTCAAACGACTTCCTATGAGTGCCGAAAATACCGGAAGAGAAGCCGCACCAAACGAGGGGATCGGTATAGTTTGAATATGTATGAAAGTGGTATCAATCATTGGTATTTTACCATGAATATTAGATGTTTTGTAGAGGAAATAATTGCGTATTTTTGACGCGGATGCTATTGATTTCGGAATTATGATTCCTGACGAAACTATCACAAACACAGAAAAAAGAAAACAAACATACAAATTAGAACAAAATTGTATTTAATTTTGTGTTACTTCAAAATATGATATTTACCGTAGAAATATTGATCTCGATCGTAAAAAAACATAAATACGACTTAGATTGAGTTGTATTCATTTGAATACGGGTCAATTCTTACACCGCGAAGCGTGTTGATGGATAATTTCCGGCATACGAAGTGACAAGTATATGTCTCAAAAACGGGAAAATCCACGTGAAGGAGCAGGAAATACGCAAAAAAAACGAAATATAAATACAAATTAATG
>CAYVAO010000032.1:0-10281 GCA_964448895.1 uncultured Christensenella sp. | reverse complement strand
CCTGCAGGACGCGCTGGAGCAGGCGGGTGTACCCTGCGTTGTATTGTCCGCGGTGGAGATGGAGCGCTTCTGCGACTCGTTTTCGGCACGCGCGGCGAAGAAGGCTTTAGAAGACGGTAAAATCGTCATTTTTGCTTGCGGAAGCGGTTGCCCGTTTTTTTCTACGGATACCGCGGCGGCACTTCGCGCGGCGGAGATTGGCGCGGATGCGCTGCTGCTTGCGAAGAATATCGACGCGATCTACTCTGCCGATCCGAAGATCGATAAAAACGCGATTCGTTACAGCCGCATCAGCTATGACCGTGTTGTGGCGGAAAACCTCCGCGCAACGGACTTGACCGCGATTACACTCTGCAAAGAGCAAAAAATCCCGATTCGAGCCTTTGCGTTGGACCAAATCGAGCAAATTTTTGATGACGACTCGATCGGTACCCATATCGTAGAAAAAGAGTAAGTATCCTGTGTTTTCGCCTTGCGATGCGGTGTTTTGCCAGCTCTGTGAGGCGATTTCATTTTTGGAAGCATACCTTGCCTGTGAAGATCGGGCTTGAATCAATGGTATCAACTATAGTAGAATAAAGCGTATACAGGAGGAATAGAACATGGCAAGTGATATTTTAGACAGCACGAAAGAACGGATGAACAAGACCATTGCCGTGCTCAAGACGGAGCTCGGTGGTCTTCGCGCGGGGCGCGCCAACGCGCAATTGCTCGATCGCATCCTGGTAGACTATTACGGAACGCCGACGCCGATTCCACAGCTCGGCAATGTCTCTACGCCGGAACCGCGTATGCTTTTGATCTCGGTTTGGGATACCAAGGCAATTCCCGCCGTGGAGAAAGCAATTCAAAAATCCGATCTTGGGATCAACCCCTCAAACGACGGAAAAGTAATCCGTTTGCTCTTTCCGGAGCTCAACGAAGAACGCAGAAAAGATCTCGTCAAGGTCGTTAAGAAAAAGGGCGAAGAGAGCAAGGTTGCAATCCGCGCCATTCGCAGAGACGCGAACGAGCAGATTAAGAAAGACGAAAAAGACAAACTGATCACGGAAGACGACCGCAAATCTCTCGACGACAAGGTGCAAAAGCTCACGGATGATGTATCCAAAGAGATTGACAACATCCTCGCCGCCAAGGAAAAGGAAATTCTCGCCGTTTGATGAACGTTGTCGGATTACCGTTGGATCGAGCCAAAGAGTTGCTATCGGAAGCAGGAATTTCGTATTCTGTGGAAGAAACGCGCAGTAAAAAAGGCGTAGAAGGCGGGCTGGACGCACGCATTGTCCGGCAAAAAACGCTTGCAGACGGGAGCCTCTCGCTGCTTTATGCGTTGTTTCGAACCGAACCGATGGAGGAAGACCCGCAATCGCCTCGCTCGATCAACGAGAAATAATTAAGATATTTTGAATGGATTTAGAGGTGCAGGGTGCTTACGCGCTGCACCTCAATCTATAACGGGGGACTATGTCAAAATACAGCGAAGAGGAAATTCGCGCCTTCGGTCTCGTCAAAGAAACGCTGCCGAAGCATGTCGCGGTCATCATGGATGGAAACGGGCGCTGGGCGAAAGCGAAAAAGCTTTCTCGCAGCGCGGGACATCGCGCGGGCGTAGATCGTCTGCGGGGAATCATTCGCATGTCCTCCGACCTGGGGATTACTTCGCTCACGCTCTACGCGTTTTCAACCGAAAATTGGAAACGCCCTTCCGACGAAGTCAGCACATTGATGGCGCTTTTGATCGAGTATTTTACAAAAGAAATCGACGAGTTGTTTGCCAATAACGTCCGGATTCGTATCATCGGGGCTTACGAAGATTTCGCGCCCGCGGTTCGCTCGGTGATCGAGCGCGCAATGAAGCGAACAGAACATAACGACGGACTCAACCTGAATATCGCGCTCAACTACGGCAGCCGAGCGGAGATTTTGCGCGCGGCGAATCTTGCGATGCAGCAGGCAATCGCGGAAGGAAAGAATGAGATTTCGGCTGAAATGCTCGAACGCAATCTTTACACGTTTGGTCAACCGGAGGTCGATCTGCTGATTCGAACCAGCGGCGAACAGAGAATCTCTAACTTTCTGCTCTATCAACTCTCTTATGCGGAGTTTTTATTCCCCGAAGAGTACTGGCCGGATTTCTCCGACGAAGCGTATCTGACCGCGCTGCGCGTTTACCAAAACCGCTCCCGCAGATTTGGCGGACTGGAGGATAACGCATGAAGACGAGGATCATCGTAGGTATTTTGCTGGTTCTCCTGCTCATCGTCGTGCTCTTCGTCGGCGGTTTTCTCTTGCTAAGCGTGCTTGCGCTGTTTTCGCTGGCAGCTATCTATGAGATGGGCCAGACATTCCGGAAGAAGAGCTACGATCCGATTTTGATTCCTGCATATGTGTTTGCCATCGCGTACCCGTTTGTTTATTTTTATCTTGGCATGCTCCCTATGTTCGTGCTGTATCTTGCAACTGTGATGACCACGATGATCTGGTCGCTCTTTACCAAGCGGCACACGACAAACGATATCATTCCATCCTTGTTTATTCTCAATTATCCGACGCTGTTTCTCATGTGTATGCTGCTTGTGTATTTCAGCTTTGGCAGACCGATTGCGCTTGTTGCGGCGGGCATGGCGTATGCGGCGCCGGAGTGCGCGGATACGTTTGCCTACTTTGGCGGCACATTTCTCGGCAAGCATAAACTATGTCCCACAATCAGCCCCAAAAAGACGGTGGAAGGCGCAGTCTTTGCGCTCATCGGCGGAACCGCGTTCGGACTCGGCATGTTTTATCTGCAACGTCTATGGGGCGCTAACATCAACATGCTGGTGTTGGTGCTGCTCGGTCTCGGATGCGGATTATTCTCGCAGTTTGGCGACCTGTTTGCGTCGCTGCTGAAACGCTGGGCGGGAGTCAAAGATTTCTCCAGCGTGTTTCCGGGACACGGTGGCATTATCGACCGAATCGATAGCATTATGTTCTGCACACCCGTCGTACTCTGCGTGTTTTTGTTCATGCAGAAACTCGCTGCATTTTGAAAGACTGCGCGGAATGATCGCCGCGCTATGGTAGATGATGAAGAAACAAATCTCGGTGCTTGGATGTACCGGCTCAATTGGAAGACAATCTCTGGACGTCATCGCTTCCCATCCGGAAGAGATGGCGCTCTTTGGCATTGCGGCAAACAGCGATGTTCAGACGCTGATTGCCCAAGCGAAACAATATCAGCCGCGCGTGGTTGCCTGCGAAACGGCGTTTGATGCAAGCCTATTACCCAAAGGCACGGAGGCGATCATGGGCGCGGGCGCAACGAGTAAGCTCGCCGCCTTGCAGGAAACGGACGTCGTGGTCAACGGCGTCAGCGGGTTTGCGGCGTTAGCGCCATTGGTTGCGTCGCTCAAGGCAGGCAAGCGCGTAGCCCTCGCGAACAAGGAAAGCATCGTTTGCGGCAAGCGGCTGGTTGATCGCATATTAAAAGACGATGCGGGAGAGGTTTTACCCGTGGCCAGTGAGCAGAGCGCAATCTTTCAATGCCTGCAAAACGGCAAGAAAAGCGAGGTTGCCAAGCTGATACTCACCGCATCCGGCGGACCTTTCTGGCGTAAGCCGCGCGAAGAACTGGATGGCATCACGCCGGAGCAGGCGCTTGCGCATCCAACCTGGAATATGGGAAGAAAGATTACGATCGATTCCGCTACGCTCTTTAACAAAGGGCTGGAAGTGATCGAAGCGGCCTATTTGTTCGATCTTCCGGCGGAGCAGATCGACGTGGTGATCCATCCGCAGTCGATCGTGCACTCGATGGTGAGTTATCGTGACGGCACCTGTATGGCGAACATGAGCAAGCCCGACATGCGGCTGCCGATTCAATACGCGATCACGTATCCAGAACGAATTACATCATCCTGCACGCCGCTTTCGCTGTATTTGGAACAACCGCTGACGTTTCACAAGCCGGATTTAGAGCGGTTTTTATCGCTCAAAATGGCATATGAAGCGCTAGAAACTGGGCTTTCCTGCCCGCTTGTGTATAATGGCGCAAATGAGGCGGCGGTGGAAGCATTTTGTAGCGGCGCGATCGGCTTTCTGGACATTGAGCGGGTCGTGGACTATACTCTAAATCAGCATACTCCAAAGGCGCTTGATACGCTGGAAGAGATTATGAATGAGGATCGGCTTGCGCGCGAATCTGCATATAATATGATCGAGCGCGTCAGTCAGGAAAGGCGGAACCGGTATTGAGCACGGTAATCTCCATTATAGCTGCTTTGGTGCTGCTATCCTTGCTGGTGATGATTCACGAATTGGGACATTATCTGGCGGGACGTGCACTCGGCTTTTCAATATTGGAATTCTCCATCGGCATGGGGCCGAAGCTTCTCAAAAAGACAGATAAGCGCGGAACGGAATTCAATCTGCGCGCGTTCCCGATTGGCGGCATGTGCCGCTTTGAAGGCGAGGATGAAGCGGTCGCAAACGAGCGCAGTTTTAACGCGCAAAAAGTATGGAAGCGCATCATCGTTGTTCTCGCGGGGCCGATTACCAACCTCGTATTCGCGATTTTGCTCGCGTTTGTAACCCTGAGCGCTTTTGGGGACTTTGTGCCGGCGATCTATTCTGTCGATGCGAACGCGCCAGCCGCCGTCGCAGGGGTACAACCTGGAGACGTCATCTTGAAGATTGACGATAAACCCGTGCGGTTCTATTTCCAAACCGTAGATATGGTGCTCGCGGTACAGACCAACGACACAACAATGACGGTCGAGCGGAACGGGGAAGAACAGACGCTTACGCTGAAGAATATCTATAATGAAGAGCTTGGAAAAAACAAGATCGGGGTCACCATCACAACCGCACGAGAGAGTTTTAGCGTGGGTGAGAGTGCGTTGCGCTCGGTCAACTATGTGACGGCAACGCTGGTTGAGACGTTTCGCTTTCTAGGTAGAGCGCTGCAGGGGAACGCGACAAGTTCCGACGCGGCGGGCCCTGTCGCCATCGTCGCGATCATCAGCGAGGCGGTTCGCTCCAGCGGTGAGACCGTTTTGCGCCAGTTGGTGCTCATCAGCGCGAGCTTGGGCATCATGAACTTGTTGCCTATTCCCGCGATGGACGGCGGAAGATTCGTGTTTATGCTGCTGGAGGTCGTTCGTGGAAAGCCGATTCCGCAGGAAAAAGAAGGCATGATCCACTTCGTCGGGCTATTACTGCTGTTTGGGTTGATCATATTTATGACGTTCAACGACGTATCAAATCTGTTGAACGGTACATTTAGCTAACAGAGATGAACTCGAAAGAGTGTTAAGAGGGTAACGTGTCCAATACAACCAAGCAAATCCTCGTCGGCGGTGTTCCCGTCGGCGGCGGCGCACCGGTTTCGGTGCAGTCCATGACGAATACCGACACGCGGGATGTCGAAGCCACGGTGGCGCAGATTCAGGCGCTCACGGAGGCCGGTTGCGAGATCGTGCGCTCTTCCGTCTACGATATGGCTTGCGCAAAAGCGCTCGCGAAGATTAAGAGCCGCATTCACATTCCGATCGTGGCGGATATTCACTTTGACTACCGCCTCGCCATCGCCGCGATGGAAAACGGCGCGGACAAACTGCGCTTTAACCCCGGCAACATCGGCGACGAGAGCCGCGTTCGCGCGGTTGTGGATTGCGCAAAAGCGCACCATACTCCTATTCGCATCGGTGTGAACGCGGGTTCCATCGAACCAGCGCTGCGGCAAAAATACGGCGGGCCTACGACCGAAGCGATGATGGAGAGCGCACTCAAACACGTCGTTCTGCTCGAACGCGAAGGCTTTACGGATATCGTGCTTTCGCTGAAAGCTTCCAACGTACGCGATACGGTGGATGCTTACCGCGCGATATCGAAAAAAGTTGAGTATCCGCTGCATGTCGGCGTCACGGAGACGGGGGATGTCGCAAGCGGCATCATCAAGTCCGCGGCGGGCATCGGCTCTCTGCTGCTGGACGGAATCGGGGATACGATTCGCGTTTCGCTCACGGACGATCCCGTCAAAGAAGTCGAAGTCGGCTTAAAGATTCTCCGCGCGGTTGGGCTCCGCAGAGACGATATCGAGATCGTGAGCTGCCCGACCTGCGGCAGAACACGCGTGGATGTGATGCGTATGGTGGAGCTGGTCAACAGCCGCCTACCGCATAAAAAAGGGTATCTCAAGGTTGCGGTCATGGGCTGCGCGGTCAACGGCCCAGGCGAAGCGCGGGACGCGGACATCGGCATCGCTTTTGGCGACGGCAACGGCATTCTGTTTGAAAAAGGCGAGAAGGTCTATCACGGAGACGCGGATGACGTTGTGGAACGCTTGATTGCCCGCGCGAGTGAGATGTTGATCGCACAACAGAAAGCGTAACACGAAGTTCATATATTTGAGTGTAATACACCGGAGGATGGGGAGCGTTGCAGGAGGAACTATTTGCCACGTTAAGTCGCGTTGGCATACAGGATGATTCCATTCAGCTCGAAAACGTCGTTCTCAGCCGTGAGCAAAACCTGCTGACGGTCTTTTTTCGCTGCAAGCGGGAACCCTCCATGGAGCTCTCCCAGTCTTTGACGGATGCGCTGGTCGAGCGGCTTGGCGGTATGCGCGTGCGCGTTGTTTGGCTCAGCGAGGAATATTATCAGGAGTTGGAGACGCAGGACGAAGCGGCGCAGTTTGAGGCGCAAAAGACCGCGCCCGCCGGAACGACCGCGCCCTCCGGAACGACCGCGCCCTCCGGCAAACGTTCGATCTACGGCGGCTTTGTGCCAAGCGGAAAATCAACGCTCCTTCGCTCGCTCAAGAGCGGCAAGGATAAGTGCATTATCGAAGGCACTGTTGTTTCAATCAACGAACGAAACTCTTTTAAGAATAAACGTCGCAAAGACGCGGTGAGTTTTCCACTGGATGTGTCTATTACCGACGGAACGGACTCCATCTATTGCTCGTTGCTGCTGGACGATGAGGAGCAAAAAACGAGCATCATGGCGGAGTTTGAATCTGCCAAGAAGAATCGAGATCGTGTCTTGGCGCAGGGCGTTTGCAGAGAATCGCAAATGACGGGCGAGCTGATGTTTTACGCAAACAGCATCTGCCTCGTGCCAGGCGTCTGGCGGCAGGACACAAGCGAACTCAAGCGTGTGGAACTGCATCTGCACACGCGCATGTCCACGCAGGACGGAATCACGGAGGTTGGCGCTGCGTTTGAGACCGCAAAACGCTTTGGTCACAAGGCGCTCGCCATCACCGATCACGGCGTGGTGCAGGCGTTTCCTGCGGCTGCAAAAGCCGCAAAGAAAGCGGGAGTCAAGCCGATCTTCGGTGTGGAAGGTTATCTGCTGCGCGAATCGGAATTGATCGATATGGAGCAAACCTACGTCGTGTTCGACCTGGAGACGACTGGACTCAAGCCGGAGCAATGCGAGATCATCGAAGTCGGCGCGGTTAAGCTCAAAGACGGCGTGATTGTCGATCGCTTTCAAACGTTTGTCAACGACGGCGTGGTGATTCCCTCAAACATTACGGAACTGACGGGAATTACGACTGATATGCTTGCGGGCTCGCCGAATACAAGAGAAGTACTCACGCAGTTCAACGCGTTTTGCGAGGGCTGCTGCCTCGTTGCGCACAACGCGGAGTTTGACATGAGCTTTGTGCGGCATCATGCGGCGCGGATTAACAGTGAAATTCATAATTTATATGCCGATACGCTGTTGTTGTCGCGCAACCTGATGCACGATTTGATCAATCACAAGCTCGATACGGTCTGTGAAGCGCTGGACGTTGTATTGGAAACGCACCATAGAGCTTCCGACGACGCGGCGGCGACGGGCGAAATCTTCCTCAAGCTCCTGCAAAAATTGCGCGATCTCGGGCTCAACCAACTGCCCGTCCGGTCGGAAGAAACCAAGCAGGAGCGCGGAAAGAAGCGCGCGAAAACCAACCATATCATCATACTCGCCAAAACGCAGGCAGGCATGAAGAACCTTTACCGTATCGTCAGCTACGCGCATTTGGATCATTTTCACTATACGCCCATCATTCCGTTCAGCCTGCTTGCGCTCTATCGCGAGGGCTTGATTCTGGGTTCCGCTTGCGAAGCGGGAGAGTTGTATCAAGCGATTTTAAACGAAGACGGCGAGGAAAGAATTGAGTACCTCGCCAAGACCTACGACTTTTTAGAGATTCAACCGCGTTGCAACAACGCGTTTCTCGTGCGCGAAAACAAAGCCACCGAGGAGCGGATTCTCGACATCAATCGCGAGATCGTAGCGCTTGGCGACCGGCTCGGCATCCCCGTTGTCGCGACGGGCGACGTGCATTTTCTCGACCCGGAGGACGCGATCTACCGCGAGGTGATTCTCACGAAAAACGGGTTTGAGGACGCGGCCTTTCAAGCGCCGCTATACTACAAGACGACGACGGAGATGCTGGAAGAGTTTGCCTATCTTGGCGAAGAGACGGCGCGCCGCGTCGTGGTGGACGAACCCAACCGGATTGCGGAACTCTGCGACCTGCTCAAACCGTTTCCGGACGGAACGCACGCGCCGACCATCGAAAACGCAAGCGCCATTCTGCGCGACATGGCGGTTGGAAAAGCGCACGAAATCTATGGCGACCCGCTGCCGGACGTGGTGCAGGCTAGGCTTGATCGCGAGCTGAAATCCATCATCGGCAACGGCTTTGCTTCGCTTTACCTGATGGCGCAGAGACTTGTGCACAAGAGCAATTCAGACGGCTACCTTGTTGGTTCTCGTGGTTCGGTCGGCTCATCGTTTGTCGCGACAATGGCGGGCATTACGGAGGTCAACGCGCTGCAACCGCACTATGTCTGCCCGAACTGCAAGCACAGCGATTTTTAAGTCGACCGCATGCAGTATTTCTGCGGCATCGATATGCCGGATCGCGATTGCCCCGTTTGCGGCACGCGTTACAACAAAATGGGCTTCGATATCCCGTTTGAAGTGTTCCTTGGTTTTGACGGCGACAAAACGCCGGATATCGATCTGAACTTTTCGGGCGAATATCAGCCTGTTGCGCATAAATACGTAGAAGAGATGTTCGGGCGCGGGCATGCGTTCCGCGCGGGCACGATCAGCGGCGTTGCGGAGCGCACAGCGTTTGATTATGTGCGCCAATATGAAGAAAAGACGGGCAAGGTGCTGCGGAAAGCGGAGCGCGAGCGCATTGCACAGGGTTGTCAGGATGTCAAGGTGACCACGGGGCAGCACCCCGGCGGTATTGTTATCGTGCCCAAAGAGGACGACATTCTGGATTACACGCCGATTCAGTACCCCGCCGATAAATCGAACAAGAACACGATCACCACGCATTTCGATTTCCACGCGATGGACGACCGCCTCGTGAAGCTCGATATTCTGGGGCACGATGATCCGACCGCGTTGAGAATGCTGCAAGACCTCACGGGGCTCGATCCCGTCACGATTCCGCTGGACGATCCGGATACGATGCGCATCTATATCTCGAGCGATTCTCTCAAGGTAGATCTCTCCGCCATCGATTGTAAGGTTGGCACGCTCGGAACGCCGGAATTCGGCACGGGCTTTGTTCGCGGCGTGTTGGACGCGACGCAACCGACCACGATGGAGGAGTTGGTTCGTATTTCCGGCCTTACGCACGGCACGGACGTTTGGCTCGGCAACGCGGAGCCGCTGGTTATCAACAAGATCGCCAAGCTCAACGAAGTTATCTGCACGCGTGACGACATCATGAACTATCTGATTTTGCACGGTGTCGATGCTTCAAGTTCGTTTAAAATCATGGAATCCGTACGTAAGGGCAAGGGCCTCAAGCCGGAGATGGAGCAAAAACTGCTCGACAACGCAATTCCTGAGTGGTACATCGAGTCTTGCAAGAAGATCAAGTATATGTTCCCGCGCGGTCACGCGGTCGCCTATACGATGATGAGTTTCCGCGTGGCGTACTACAAAGTACATTACCCGCTGGAATTCTATAGCGTCTATTTTACCGTGCGCGCGGATTTGTTTGATGTGTCTCTCGCGGCGGGCGGGGCGGAGCGCGTGCTTGAGACGATGAAGGAACTCGATCGTGCGTCCGCTAAGATGACGGATTCTGAAAAAGGAAGAAATAAGGATATCATCACGATTCTGGAAGTCGTGTACGAGATGAACATGCGCGGCATCGAGCTGCTGCCGGTCGATCTTTACAAGTCCGACGCAACGAAGTTTCTCGTGGAGGACGGCGCGCTGCGTCCGCCGTTTAACGCGATCCCCGGCGTGGGCACCAACGCTGCGCAGGGACTC
>CAYVAO010000031.1:0-10442 GCA_964448895.1 uncultured Christensenella sp. | reverse complement strand
CCTGTCCTGCATCCGTACGCGAATGCAGACCCAACCGGAGCGAACCCGCGAATCGGTTCACAAAACGGATCTTTTCGCAGGAAGCAAATCCGATTATACTGTGAAAGAGAAGCAACCATTTCTTTCACACCCAAATTCGCAAGACAGATCTATCACCTCTGCAAAAACGAGGAAAACGGGGACACAAATTATGGCAATCCTTGAAATGCAACACATTTCAAAGGCGTTTGGCGGCGTGACAGCGCTGTCGGACGTGCATTTTACCCTCCGGGAAGGAGAAATTCACGCGCTGCTTGGCGAAAACGGCGCGGGGAAATCCACGCTGATGAACATCCTCACCGGCGTTATCCCGACGGACAGCGGAACAATCCTGTTTGACGGAAAGAGCTATCCAAACCCGACCATCGCCACGATGGAGCGGGCGGGCATCGCCTTTGTGCATCAGGAAGTGAACGTGGTCAACGACTTGACCGTGTTTGAAAACATCTTTTTAAACCGGGAACTCAAGACAAAGTTCGGCCTATTGAACCGGAAGCAGATGATCGCGGAAGCGACGAGTCTCTTTACCAGACTCGGTGTGGATATCGATCCCTGCGCGATGGTGTCCGACCTCAAGACAAGCCAAAAGCAGCTTCTGGAAATCAGTCGCGCGCTGCACGCCAACGCGAAGCTGCTGATTCTGGACGAGCCCACCACCGCGCTGAGCACACAGGAGGTCGAGCACCTGTTCGGCATCCTCCGAAAGTTGAAATCACAGGGTCACGCCTTTATCTTTATATCGCATAAAATGCCGGAGATTTTCGAGATTGCGGATCGATACACCGTGTTTCGCAACGGAATGTTTATCTCCAGCGGTTTGATCGCGGATACCACACCGCACCAAATCGCAACCGATATGGTGGGTGAGCAGTATCTCGACAAGGATTATTACGAGCCGCGTCCGCTGGGCGAGACCATCGTCGAGCTGCGGCACGTGACCGGGCATGGATTTTCGGACGTCAGTCTGGAGATCAAGAAAGGCGAGATCGTCGCGTTCACGGGCCTTGCGGGCTGCGGCGCGAGCGAGATCATGCAGACCATGTTCGGGGTACTCCCGTTTGAGAGCGGCGTGATCCGAGTCGGAAACGCATCCTTGCGCGGCTCGATTCCGCAGTTTATGAAGAACAAAATCGCGATGCTGCCCAGTAACCGCAAAGAAAACTCCGTTGTTCCGGATATGGATATCCTTGACAACACGTGCATCGCGGAGCACTGCCTTTCGAAAAACCGGCAGATGATTTCGAGCAAAGGCGAAATGTCCCGCTACGAGGAGCTGCAAAAGCTGCTTTGGATCAAGGCGGAATCGCCAAAGAACTCCATTCTCTCGCTTTCCGGCGGCAATCAGCAAAAGGTGTTTCTCGCCCGTTGGCTGAACACCAAGGCGGACGTACTCCTGCTGGATAACCCGACGCAGGGCGTAGATGTCGGCGCAAAAGCCGAAATCTACCGCCTGATACTGGAGTTTGCTTCGCGCGGGATGACGGTGATCATCAACACGCTTGAAATTCCGGAGATTAAGAAAGTATCCGATCGTTGCGTCGTCTTCTTTGAAGGACGCGTGGCGAAAGTTTTCCAGCATGACGAAATCAATGAACATGACGTTATGCTGTATTCTACCAACGCGATCAATACGCGGAGAGGAGCCAACCATGTCGGCTAAAAAAGGCGTTTTTGCCGGAATCGGGTCATTTATCTCAAAGGCTTGGAAGCGCTACAGCTTCATTTTCGTCTTTGCGATCATTCTTTTGGTGTATTCCTTTACCATCGAGGCAAACGGAAACACGTTTAAATGGGGCCATATCACCGCGATTCTCGCGAGCCAGAACACTGTCATCGTGGGCACGATGGCGCTGGGCATGGCGTTGGTCATCATCACGGGGCAGATCGACCTTTCGGTCGGTTCCGCGCTGGTGCTGAGCAGCGGCGTCGCCATCATGGCGTTTAACCTGACCAACAGCGTGATCATCACGCTGCTTGCCGCCGTTGCGGCGGGCGCGCTCTGCGGGCTCATCAACGGCGTACTCGCGGGCTACGCGAAGATGCCGCCGTTTATCGTAACCCTCGGTACGATGCTGATCTATCGCTCGCTGATGCTCTCGCTCGTACGCGCGATCGATCCCGCCATCACGGGCTCCTCCAGCAGCCAGTTTGCCATGCTGAGCGAAAACAGCGCGTACGACGCGCTGCGTATGAAGTTCGGCACGGGAAGTCTTCCGGGCGTTTCGATTCCGTATATTACGTTTGTTTTCGTCGCGGTCATGCTGATCGCCCTGCTCATCTCGCGCAGAACGAAATATGGCAAGAGCGTCTATGCGGTCGGTAGCAACGAAAAAGCGGCGTTCCTCGCGGGCGTCAACGTGCAGGGCGTGAAGGTCTCCGTATTCGTGATCACCGGCATCCTCGTCGGCATCGCGGCGTTTGTGCAGGCCTGCAAGATCGGCAACGTTACGCCGGCATCCTCCGGCAAGAGCTATGAAATGTATGCCATCGCGGCGGTCGTCCTCGGCGGCGTGAGCATGAGCGGCGGTAAAGGCAACCTGCTTGGCGTATTCTTCGGCGCGCTGTCCTACACGACGATCAACTTCATCATCGTTTCGATTCCCGCGCTGACCACGGACATTCAGGATACGTTCCAGGGCCTCGTGCTCATCGCAGTCATCCTGATTCAAACCGTTGGCCCGGTCATCAAAGAGCGCTTCACCGAGGCGCGCAAACGCAGAGCTTCCCGCAAACAGGCGCGGCAGGAGCTCGCGGACAGCAAAGGCTGAAACAAGCCTGATTGAAATCAAAAAGACCCGCGTTTCGCTTTTCTGCCGACGCGGGTCTTGTTATAAGAAATACCAACTTGTCTGTTATAATAAGGTTCGATAGTACAATCCTGTCGTATGTGCTTCCTCTGTTTTCGTTCCTTCGAGGAAGCGGCGTGTGATCGAAACAATCTCTTCCGGCGTTTCGCGCGTGAAGTAGAGAATTTGGTGATCGAGGCCATGCGTATTTCGATCTGCAATGTCCAGCGGAACACTGTTTGATAGCGCAACCGTGCGGTAATGGTCGCACTCGATTGGAAAGCGCACCTGCATGCGATCGGTGAGTGTTCCATTTTGTCCGCAAGCGGCGCAACCGATCGAGGCCTTGATCGGACAGTTTCTTAGCTGCATCAATGGTAAATAGCCGTAGGAGACGATTCCGCGCGGCAATGCTCCGCCGAGGGCTTTGATCGCGCTCATCGAGAGCTCGAATGAGAGCGTTAGGCTGGATAACGACTGTGCCTCGTAGAAACGCAGCGCCTCCGTATTGGAAACGTTGAGTCCGTAGCCGCCATGCACGATCAAGCCAAGGCGTTTTCCAAGTTGGATTCCGTAGATGTTGTTCGTCCAGACGGAAGTTAAGCCGCTTTTTACGAGCGCTTCCAGCTTCTGATCAAACATCGGTTCATCTTCGGGAAAGAGCACGGCGGGCAGCTGCGCAATCAGCTTTTCGCCGTATTCAGCGATCAACCCGATGTCGATCTCCTCTGCGGGCAACAGAATCTTTTCAAACGCATCGGCGCTTGTGATCTGCTCTTTTTTGTAGAATCTTGCCCAAAGAGCGGGTCTTTCTAGTTTGGATTGGTACCGCTCCGGTGGCGCGAACGAGAAATCTTCGCGCTTGTGCGGTCGAATCGCGCCGCGCTGCTCGAGCAGATTGTCCAGTGCCTCTCTTCGCATGGCGTTGAGCGCGGAGGCGGGCAGCGTCAACCCGTCCGTGAGATCGGCGGAAAACGAGCGAACGAAAAACGGCGTGCCGCCCGTCTTTTCCAAACTTTTTTTCGCGCTTTCTTCATTCAGCGCGCGGTGAATCGCCCGCTCCGGCGCGGAGCCTTCCAACGTGGCGAAGCGTTCGCCGTCGCTGACGGTAAGCGCGCTTGCGTGTTCATCGAGGGAGAATGTTAAGTCGACCGGGATCAACGGATTTTCGTTGCGATAGAGCGCGGCGATCGTGCCGAGAACGCCGTCCGCACCCGTGACATCCTCTTTGGTACGGTAGCCGAACATATCCGCATTGCGCGCTCCTTTGAGGTAACCTGCCGTAAAGCCGCTGCGCGAAAAGACCGCGCGGAGCGTTTCCGCGTCGTAGGGCTTGCCCGCGAGCGCGAGCTTGCAGGCGGCGGTTGCGGCGGCGACGTATTCCGGCCGCTTCATGCGTCCTTCAATTTTAAACGAATCCACGCCTGCATCGGCTAGCTCCTGCAGATGCGGCAGCAAGGACATATCTTTCAGCGAGAGCGCGTAAGGGTGGTCTCCGCTTGTCCAGTTCAGGCGGCAGGGTTGGGCGCAGAGCCCGCGGTTGCCGCTTCTGCCGCCGAGCATGGCGGAAAGATAACATGCGCCGGAGACGCTCATGCAATGCGCTCCGTGAATGAAGGCTTCCTTTTGAATCGAAACTGCGCTGCAGATTGTCTCGATCTCGCGAAGGGACAGTTCTCGCGCAAGCACGATGCTGTCGAACCCGATGCTTTCTAAGAAGCGCGCGCCGTCGACATTGTGCACGGCGGTCTGCGTGGAGGCAAAGCGCTTGATGGTCGGGTATCGCGACTGAAAGAGCCGCAGCACCGCCATATCTTGAATGATCACCGCGTCCGCACCCGCTTCCGCGATCCGGCCCGCTTCCTCTTCCAGCGCGGAAAACTCGCCGTCCAGCACGATGGTGTTGACGGTGACGTAGACCTTGACCCCGCGCGCGTGACAGTACGAGACGGCCTGCGACAGGTTCGTTTCGGCAAAGTTTGCGGCGTTTCTGCGCGCGTTAAAGTTTTGACCACCGAGGTAGACCGCGTCGGCTCCGCTTCGCACGGCGGCGATCAACTGCTCTTCGCCGCCGACAGGCGCGAGGATCTCTGGCGTTGTCATTTCGATTGTGCTCCTTTGGGTTACGCGCTATTGCGCACTCTCATTATTGTATAACAAAACACATCAGATTTGAAAGAAGATCGCATATTCCAATCATTTGGACAGAGGATATCGTATGAAAGACAGGATCATCGGCATCGACATCGGCGGCACACACCTGCGCATGGGAGCCGTGGATCACGCAGGACAGGTTGCTTGTTTTGAAAAGCGCGAAAGCAGCGAGGTTTGCGGTTCTGGCGGCTCCGCGCGACGCTTGGTTGCGCTGATTCGCGATTATCTCGCGCGAAACGGGCTCGCGGAGCGCGCTTCGGCCATTGCGATTGGCTTTCCTTCCACGGTGAGCCGGAATAAACGAACCGTCTACAACAGCCCAAACCTGCCGATTGGCGGCGCGGACGGGCTGGACGGGCAGGATGTGGTCGCCCTGTTGGAAACGGCGCTGGGATTGCCGGCTTTTCTCGACCGGGACACAATCTTTCTATTGCAATACGACCTTGTGCGGCTCAATCTAAAGGACAAAGGATGCACGATTGGCGTCTATTACGGCACGGGCATTGGAAACGCCGTCTTCCTTGACGGCAAGTTCCTGACGGGCAAACACGGCGTTGCTGCCGAGCTGGGGCATATCCCGTACTATGGCAGCAAAAACATCTGCGGCTGCGGCAGCCGCGGTTGCGCGGAGACACACGCCGGAGGCTACGTGCTGCGCAATCTTTGGCAAGAGCACTTTTCAAACGAGCCGTTCTGCGAGATTTTTTCGCGGCATGCCGACGACGCGCGTATCCTGACATTCATCGAAGCGATGGCGATTCCGTTGGCGACGGAACTGAATCTGTTTGATCCCGATCAGGTCATCATCGGCGGTGGTGTGGTGGAGATGGCGGATTTTCCGATGGAGCGGCTGTTGGGATACGTGCGCGAGTTCGTACGAAAGCCGTATCCCGGCGAAGACTATGCGCTCATTCGCGCCTCTACCGTGCCGGAGATCGGCGTGGTGGGCGCCGCGTACTATGCCATGGAGCGAATGGAAAACGGACGATCCGACCGGGAGGGAAAACAACATGAATAATCGATTCAGCATCATCGGAGCCGCGCATCTGGACGCGCTGGTAGAAGGCATTGACGAAGACAAGCTGCGGCTTGGTTCGGCGCCCGCGGAACAAATTCGTCTTGGCTACGGTGGGGACGCGCTCAACGAAGCGGTCACGCTTACGCGCCTCGGCGGAGAGGTTGACCTGATCAGCAAGATTGGGTTGGACGGCGCGGGGGATATGGTGCTGTCGTTTTGCCGCTCGTCCGGCCTGCCCACTGCGCGTATCGCGCGGGAAGAGGGTCTCTCGACGAGCATGAACATCGTCTTGATCGATCGCGCTGGGGAGCGGCGCTTTATCACCGACCCGAAGAGCAGTCTGCGCGCGCTTGCGCTTTCGGACGTGCTTCCGCATCTGGACTCGCTCTCGCCCGTGGTCTGCTTTGCGAGCTTGTTTGTGTTTCCCCGCTTTTCTTCGCAAGAACTTGTGACGCATTTATCCGCGATCAAGCAGCGCGGGTGCCTGCTCGCCGCGGACATGACCAAGCGTAAGAACGGGGAAAGGATCGCAGATATGGCGGACGTTTGGCCTTATCTCGACATCGTCTTTGCAAACGCGGAGGAGGCGGGGTTATTGACGGAGTCAACGGAGATTTGTGATATGGCGCAGGAGTTTCGCAGTGCCGGAGTCGGCTGCATCGTCATCAAGACCGGAGCAAGCGGCTGCTATGTCGCGAGCGAAGCGTTTACCGGCGCGGTGGCGGGCTGCGTAAGCCGCGCGTGTGTGGATACCACGGGAGCCGGGGATAACTTCGCCGCGGCGTTCTTGTTTGCCCGCGCTGCCGGTCGTTCACCGGAAAATTGCGCGCGCTATGCAAACGCGGTAGCCTCCATCTGCGTGGAGCACCTGGGAGCAACCACACATGTGATCACTCCCGGCGAGGCGCTTGCGCGCTGCCGCGAGAATTATGGAGCGGATTTCGTCGCGCCGGTTTAAGATTTAACCGGTTTTTGTTAGACATAGAGAGAAAAAGACTTTTGATCTGAAGAATGACATGTTAAGATAGCGGAAATGCATCAAAACGATTGGGAACGGGAGAATCATGCGGGAGCAGAGAAAACGGGAGTTATATTTGTTTTTTGCCGTCATCGTGGCGGTTAATCTAGGGCTTGGGTTCAGCGACGGATTATTTTCCAATTATTTTAAAGACGTCTATCATACCGATGGATTCATGCGCGGCCTGATCGAGCTGCCGCGCGAGATGCCGGGCGTGATTACGTTTTTCCTCATCAGTGCGGTTTCGTTTTTAGGCGATATCACGATCGCGATCTTCGCGCAAGGCATTGCTGCGATTGGATTACTGGTGCTTGGCCTGGTGACGCCGTCCTTCGGCGTGATGCTGGTGTTTCTGTTTATCAACTCGCTGGGGGTTCATCTGTATATGCCGCTGCGGGACAGCATCGGCATGTCGCTTGCGGAGCCGGATCAACTCGGAAAGCGAATGGGACAGTTCTCGGGCATTAGCTTCGCGGTGCTGACCGTCGCGGGGCTGACGGTATTCTTCCTGTTCCGGTTTGGGGTGTTCAGTTTTCTGAGCAAGACCAAGTGGACGTTCGTCGTAGCTTCGGTGTTTTACTTGCTCGCGATGGTGATGATGATCCGGCTGAAGCTGGAGAAGGGCCAAATTCGAACCAAGCGCGAAAAAGTGAAGCTGATCTTCCGCAAAGAGTATAAATATTACTACTTACTCGCGATCGTGTTTGGCGTTCAGAAGCAGGTGATGCTGGTCTTCGGCCCTTGGGTGCTGATTGAGACGCTGGGCCAGCATGTGGATACCATCGTGTTGCTCGGCATCGTCGCCTCCACACTCGGTATGTTCTTTATGCCGCAGTTGGGCAAGTGGATTGACCGTTTCGGTGTAAAGAAGCTGCTCTATGCGGATGCGCTCTCGTTTATCTTTGTCTATCTTTGCTACGGTGCGCTTTCGCAAGGGTTCAATACCGGCGCGCTCGTCAAGGTCGGCTTTCCTGTGCTTTTAACCTGCGCGTTGTTTGTGGTGGATCGGCTCTCGTCGCAGATGGGCATCATCCGCACGATCTACCTCAAGTCAATTGCGCGCGACAACGCGGATGTAACACCGACGCTTTCGCTCGCGATGATGATGGATCACGTTGTATCCATCATCGTTGGCGTAACCGGCGGGCTTGCCTGGGTGAAGTTTGGTTCCCATTTTATCTTCTATGCGGTTGCTGCCTTGTCCCTGGTCAATCTCGTGGTCGCGATATTGGTAAAAGACCCGCGAAAGATTGAGGTTCGCCTGTAAATCAGGTTATCGTGGCTGATGAAGGGCGTTCGGTCACACATATGACAAACGAGTAGTAGGAAAGAGACGAACTGAACCAATAAAAAACTGACGCTTTCTCGGCGTCAGTTTTGTTTGCGTGATGCGATTCTTATCTGTGGTGACGGCGGCGACGCGGTGTATTGGAGATTTGCATGATCAGCAACACGACGCCGAAGAGAAGCACGATTCCGCCGCAGATATAGATCCAGGAATAGGTGCTTGCTTTGACAGGCGCGGAATCGTCCGCGGCTGCCTTTTCAAAATACCGCGTGGTTCCGGTCTGCTCGATGGAAGTCGGGGTATAGTTGTTGTCTCCCTTATTCGTAACCGTCAGCGAATACGACTCGCCTTCCAGCGCGGTGACAGTGACGGTATAGGTACCGTCTTCGGCGGCGGGATCAACCTTGCAGCCGACCGGTGTGAAGTCCATAGAGCCGCTGCCGCTGCCGCCGGAGAGCTGGATATCAAACGTACTGCCGGAGAAGGCGGCTTCGTTCCAACCATTCATAACGAGCGCAGCCTGCGCGGCACCGGCGGTCGTGCCCGTAAAGGTGGCGGGGGCGGATGCTTCAAATGTTGCGTCGCCGGCCTTGCTGACATCGATGGAATAATCCTTGCCAGCAAGCGGATAAACGGAGATAATATAGACGTTGGTTTCTCCGCTCTTGAGGCGGGCCGCGCAGCCATCGTTGGTGGTCAGCGTCGTGGCGCCTGTTCCGTTGCCTCCGCTGATCGTGACTTCAAATGCGCTGCCTGCGGGAGCGTCGGAGACCCAGTTTTCAATCTGAAGCGCGTTTTGAATGCCCTTGCCGGACTGACCGATATAGGTGCGCGTGCGCTGAGACTCGTATTGATCCGTTTCACCCATCACTGCGCTGAGCGAATAGCCGCCCGCGGAAGTGACCGTAACCGAGAACTTCGTGTCTTTGGTGCCGCTTGCCGGAGAGACGGTGCATCCGCTGGCGACAAAGCTGATCGGCGCGTCGTCGAATCCACCGACAACCTTGATCGGGAACGTATCGTTGCAATTCTTCGCGTCGGACCAGCCGGAGACCGCAAGCGTATGCGTGCGCGATTTAACGGAAACCCCGCTCAAAGAAGCGGAAACGTTGTTGTAGCCGTAGTTACCCGGCCGCGTCGCTGTGATGGCATACGGACCCACCGCGTCGACGGTGATTTCATATTCTTCATCGGAGAGCTTGTTTGCGGTGCAACCGACCGAGGAGATGACCATCGCTTCCTTGGTGGTGCCGCCGGAGATGCGAAGTGTGAACGTTTCACCGCTCTTCGCGTCGCTGACCCAGTTTTCGATTCGGATGGGCGACTGATTGGACTTGCTGGAGCAACCGCTCAAAAGCGCGGAATAGGCGCTGTTATAATTCGTGTTGCCATCCATCAATGCGGTGAGGGAGTATGCGCCAACGCGCGTAACCGTTACCTCAAACTCGGTATCGACAGTGCCAACCGCGGGGGATACGGTGCATCCATCCGCTTGGAAAGAGATTGCGCCGTTTGTGCTTCCGCCAAAAATGCGGATTTTGAAATGATCGTAATAATCGTTTGCGCCGCCCCAACCGGAGACGCTCAGCGGCAACTGATCCGCACGACCCGCAAGACCCGTGCGCGTGTCACGCGCAAGATCGGATACTCCGCTGGACTGCGCGGTCAGCGAATACGGGCCGGAGCCCGTGATGGTGACGGTGTAGACGCCGTCGCCGGTTCCGCTCTGCGGAAACACGGTGCAGTTCTGCGCATCAAAGGCGACGATTTCTGTGGAAGAGATACCCTGCAACGTAATATCAAAACTCTCACCGCAGTTTTTCGCACCTTGCCAGGAGAGAATGGAGAGCGCGTTGGCATCCCGAATTTTCAACTCGGATACACCCGGGGGTACCGGCGCATCTTCCGTTGGCTGAAGCTGCACAACGCTGTTTGCAGCCGGCTGGACAGATTCGGTTTTTTTCTGGCTTTCGTCTATGCGAAAAGACTGCAACAGCGTTTTTGTTGCAGCGCTTGCTGGTTTGTATGCAAATATGACAGCGAGGCCGAAGAATAAAATGAATGCGACAAGTGCATAAACTCTGCGTTTTTCGCGTTTTCTTGCAGATCGAACAGACCGTCCCCGGCTTGTCGAACGGT
>CAYVAO010000030.1:3015-10498 GCA_964448895.1 uncultured Christensenella sp. | reverse complement strand
CACCAGCCGTGGAAGCATGCGCGCGGTGCACGGTGCCAAACGCATCCGAAACGTAGACGTCCGCAAGGCTCGCGAGTTCTTTGGCAAACGCAGGATCGTTCTTTTCCTCTTCGGGATGGAAGCGGACGTTCTCAAGCAGAACGATTTCGCCGTCCTTCATATCATCAACCGTGGCTTTCACGGCATCGCCAAAGCAGTCGTCCGCCATCCAGATTCGCGTATCGGGCAGCAGCTCACTCAAACGCTCGCCAACGGGGGCAAGCGAAAACTCGGGGGTAACGCCTTTGGGCCGGCCAAGGTGCGAGCAGAGAATGACCTTTGCTTTATGATCCAGTAGGTATTGAATCGTCGGGAGAGCCGCAACAATGCGCTTGTCGTCTCCGACTTTTCCTTCGGGTGTGAGGGGTACGTTGAAGTCCACGCGCACCAGTACGCGTTTGCCTGCGACGTCGATATCCTCAATCGTCTTCTTTGCCATAGTGGTATCCTCCGTATTTTTTATATTCAATCACTTTTTATCGATTTATTATAGCATGCTTCCCGTTTTTTGAACAGAATCCTGCCTGGAATCAGGGAAATTTTACCCTGTTCGGCACACGGAAAGCGGGCGGAATCGCGCGCAAGCGCGCGAACAGCCGCCAAGGGGTGTTGCCATTGCTGCTTGCACAGCAAACGCCGGGATACTGCACTAATATTTTAGATGCAATATCGCCCTCGTTCTTTTACCACAACTGCGGAGGGAAAGTCAATCTCTTTTTTCATCTCTTCTTCGGTGTCTCGTTTTCCCCATAAGTGCGTGAGATATAGAGTCTTCACGTTGGCGTTTCGCGCCATTGCGCAGGCTTCTTTCACGTTCATATGCGGGCCGGTCTGCGAAGAATCGACAAAACAGGCATCCGCCAGCAACGCATCCGCGCCCTGAGCACCAGCTTCCATGCCGGGATAAGGCTTCGTGTCTCCGGTAAAGAACAGCACTGCGCCGTCCGCACCCGTAATGCGCATGCCGTTGGTCGGCACGGGGTGCGCCATCGGCGTAAACGCAAAGTGCAGGGTTCCAATCTGAATCTGGTCTCCGCCCTTGATCGTGTGCTGCGCAAACAGTGCGCCGTTGGTAATCGCTTTGAGTGTATCAAACGGTTCCGCCGGAGTGTAGAGCGGCACGCGACGCTTCTCCTCTCCCTCGCGGACATCCTGCTGCTCCAGCTCATAGCGCATCACAAACAGGTCGGAGCAATGGTCGAAATGCATATGAGACAGCACGATCGCGTCCAGATGTTCCGGACGCACATGCTCCAAGAGCCGCGAAAGAACGCCGCTGCCGCAGTCGACCAATACGCGTGTCGGGCCATCCTCGATATAATACCCGCTGCAAGCCCCGCCGGGTCTGGGATACGGGCCGTTGCGACCCAATACGGTTAAAAACATAGCGCCTCCAATTTAATTAAGAGGTCTGCGAATCTCCAGCATCTTATCCGGTTGCATGACCGGCATGCAACGCAGAATCACCGCGCCGACCAGCGTACAGACAACCGCCTGCGCCAGTTGCAGCAGCAGCGAGATCCCCACCACTTGAAACTCGCGAATGATCACGAAATCATAAACGACAAACAGCAAGAGCATGATGCCTTCCATCACACCGGCAACGACAAAGCTCTTTTTCCAGTCGTCCACCTTTGCGGAAAACGCGAGCGCAAACAGCGCCATCAGGCTGCGAATGATGATGTTACCGATGATGAAGTTCTTGCTGCCCATCACGATATCGCCAATCACGATACCAACGACCGGAGCGATCACACCCCACGGCGAGCCGAGCGCCATAACGGAGGCGATGATGCCGACATCCTGTAATGATGCGTAGGCATTCAGCGCGCCGAGCGCGGTTGTTGTCGCGTCCACATGCACCCGGATAATCGAGAGGATGAACGTGCCTACCGTGCAAAGGATGATCGTGATCAGTTGCCGCTGATCGATGTTTTTCCAGTCCATGAAGGAGCCTCCTGTCAGAAAAATCGTACAAACGAGCGTTTAATCTCCGGCTTTGATGATTTCGTCGAGCAGATCGTCCAGCGAGATCTCGTCGCTTTGATCCGGTTGCCCCATGACACGCGAAACGGTCGGAATATCTTCCATCTCCGGTTCGGGTTCCGGCTCCCACTCGCGGATTTCGCCGTATTCGTTGTATTTGCGCGGCGCGGGCTTGGGTTCCTCTTCTTCTTCGGGTTCGTCCGCCGAACCATAGGCCGCGGTCTGAGTCTGCGGTTTATACTCGTCAAACGTCGATTCATACGACCATTCGCTCGAAGCGGTGGTAACCGGCGCCGAGTCCATTGCGGGCTTTTTTGTTTCGACTCCGGCAAAATAATCGTCAAATGCCTGTTCCGCATCGGTCGAAGAAGCGCTCTGCTCGTATTCATTGCTGGCTCGCACAGGAATGCTTGCCGAAGACTCCTGTTCGCCGAACAGCGCGCCTTCCGCCTGCGGCTCTAGATCGCTGGTAAACGAACTGTGCGACCAGGCCTGTTCGGAATACGGCTCCGGCGCGGAGGCTTGCGCGGGTGCCGTCGGCTCCGCAGCGGGCGCGGGCGTTGTAAACGAAGCGATATTCGCAAGATAGTCGTCAAACGCGCTTTCCGCTTCAACAGAAGAAACTGGCTGCTCGTATTCGTAGCTGGTTCGCTCCGGAACGCTTGCCGAAGACTCCTGCTCGCCGAACAGCGCGCCTTCCGCTTGCGGCTCTAGATCGCTGGTAAACGAACTTTGCGACCAGGCTTGTTCGGAATACGGCTCCGGCGCGGAGGCTTGCGCGGGTGCCGTCGGCTCCGTCTCCGATGCCATGATGGTATCTAATAGCTCTTGCAGTTTTTCGTCGCTGATCGTTTCCTGGTCGGCGTCCTGCTCTTCTGTTTCTTCCGCGTCTATCGTCGCTTCCGGTGCGGCTCCCTGCGGCTCCGTCGCTTGCTCTGCCGAGTGTTCGTCCTCAGCGGGTTTGCCCTCCGGATCGAGCGTTTCATCAAAGTACGCGTCAAACGCGCGCACCGCGTCTTCCATGGGTTGCGCATCCAGTTTTTCGCTCGCGATGTTCGCAACGGCAGGAATGGTCGCGGCGGTGGCTCCTGCAAGCACTTCTCCGCCCGACATCAGCGTGTCAAACGCGCGCTCCGCATCCGCCTGCATCACGCTGCATTCGTCATCGTGAATGGTATAGTCGCTCTTCTCAAACGCATTGTCAAACGTCTTTACAAACTCCGCCTGCGGTTCGCTTTCACTCTCCTGCGCCTCGTTTGCCCAGGCCGCCTCGGAGTAAGGTTCCGTAGCGCTCTTCCTCTCGTCCGCGCCGCTGCCGTCTTCCATCGGAAATTCCGGTGTGTCGCTGGCAGCAGGCTCACTCTCCGCCATGGAGATCTCCGGCTCGAATTGCGCGGCTGTTTCCGCTGCGGGTTCGCGCGGCTCTTCCGGCATCGCTTTCGGTTCTTCCGCCATCTGCGGCAGCTCCGGCTCCTGCGCGGACGCGCTCTCGAGCCGGTCTTCCGGCAGCGGGCGGTTTTGAATTCGATAGATGTTTTGCATCAGTAGCGCGGGGTCTTCACTCGCGTCCGGCAGCGTGGCGTCGCTGAGTTCGCCGACCGATTTATAAAACGCGTTTCCGTCCAGTCGCGCTTCGGAGCGGTCGATCTTGCGATTTTTTACAAACTCGGCAAATCGCGCCGCCGTAATTTCCAGCTCGTTGGCGTTTTGTTCGAGCATGGCGTTAAACGAATCCACCATCTCTTCATATTCGCGTTTGATGATCTCCGCGTCGCGTAGCATCCGCTCGCTGTCCGCGCGCACGCCTGCCGTAATTTCAAGTCCTTTTCGCTCCGCTTCGGCCTTCAACGTGTTTGCGGTGCTGATTGCGTCCGAAAGCAGCGCTTCCGCTTCCGCGCGCGCACGCAGTCGTGTTTGTTCCGCTTCGTCGAGCGCTTGCTGCGCCTCCGCGCGAATCCTTGCGCCTTCCGTTTGTGCCTCCGCGCGAATCTGCGCGCCTGCCGCCTGCGCCTGTTCCAGCGCTTTTGCTGCGTTTTCTTTTGCGGTCTGCATCGCGTCTAGAACCGCCTGCTCGCGCGCGCGATATCCATCGACCAACTGATCCATGGTGTCTATGCGGGTTTCGAGCAGCGCAATGCGCTCAAAACGCTCTTCCAGGAGGAGCTTCATTTCTCTGCGTCTCATTCCTCTACCTCCAGTTTCAACTGCTGCGTGTCGCTTTGGTATCCAAGATGTGCGTATCCCGCCGGCATGACGATTCGTCCGCGCGGCGTTCTCGCGATAAATCCGAGGCGTAATAGATAGGGTTCGTAGACGTCTTCGATCGTAGCCGCGTCCTCGCCCGTCGCCGCGGCGATGGTGTCGAGCCCGACCGGTCTGCCGCAGAACTTCACGATCATGGTTTCCAGCATGCGTCTGTCTACTTCATCCAACCCCAGCTCGTCGCCGCCCAGCATATCCAGGCCCTCTTTCGCCGACTCCAGATCGATATATCCGTCTTTGCGAACCTCCGCATAATCGCGAATGCGCCGAAGCAAACGGTTCGCGACGCGCGGCGTTCCCCGCGCACGGGAGCCGATCTCCACCGCGCCGTCCTCGTCGATCTCGATGCCGAGAATGCGCGCGCTGCGCACGATGATCTCCTTGAGAGACTCCGCGTCATACATTGCGAGCTGTTCTTTGATGCCGAAGCGGTCGCGCAGCGGCGAAGTTAGTAGTCCCATGCGGGTCGTTGCCCCGATGAGCGTAAACTTCGGCAAATCCAGCCTGATACTGCGCGCGGAAGGCCCTTTGCCAATGATGATATCGAGCGCAAAATCCTCCATCGCGGGATAGAGCACCTCTTCCACGTTGGCATTCAGGCGATGAATTTCGTCGATAAACAGCACATCTCCCGGCGCGAGATTGGTCAATAGCGCGGCAAGATCACCCGCGTGCGTGATCGCGGGCCCGCTGGTGACCCGCAGAGACACGCCCATCTCGTTTGCAACGATGCCCGCAAGCGTCGTTTTACCAAGACCCGGCGGGCCGTAAAAAATTGCGTGGTCGAGCGGCTCTGCGCGCTTAAGCGCCGCATCGATGTAGATGCGCATGTGATCCTTCACCGCGTGCTGACCGATGTACTCGCTCAATGTACGCGGACGAAGGGAATATTCGGTTTTTGCGTCCTCCTCGCGCATTGAGGAGCTGATCAGGCGTTCGTCCATTCTAGTCCTATTCTATGTTGCCCTTGTAGGTTTGATTTTCGTCGTCTCGCTATTTCGCCATTTTGCGAAGCGCTGCCGTGATGAGCGCTTCCACACTCTCCGCCTGCTCCACCGCCGCAACCGCCTTGCCCGCGGCGAGCCCGTCGTAGCCCAGCGAAACGAGGGCCGCGACCGCCTCGGAGCGGATATCGGGAGCGTCCGTGTTCGCGTTGCCTGCGAGCATTTCGCTGGTTCCCACGCGCTCTTTTAGTTCCAGCAGCACCCGCTGGGCAGTCTTTCTGCCCATGCCGCTCACGCGGTCAAATGCCGCCGCGTTGTTGGTTACAATCGCGCCCGCAACGTCGCTCGGGGTCAGAACCGACAGCACCGAGAGCGCAAGCTTCGGGCCAACGCGCGTTACCGTCAAGAGTCTGCGGAACATGTCCTTCTCTTCCGGTTCATAGAAACCGTAGAGTGCCATTACGCCTTCCGCCAGATGCAGGTGCGTATAGAGCCGCTCCTTTTGTCCCGGTTTCAGGCGTTTGAGCGTGAGCGCGCTGCAAAAGAGTTCATACCCCACGCCGCCCGCTTCCAGCACGGCGCGATCCGGCAGCAATTCGTCCACAATACCGCTGATATATGCGTACAAGGATGGTGTCCTCCGTTTGTTTTATCGAATGCGGTATTCCTCCGCCGCGGGGCCTATCGTGCAGCCGTGGCAGATTGCTGCCGCGAGCGCATCCGCGGCGTCGTCCGGCTTCGGGATATTCTTGAGCGAAAGCAGGAGTTTTACCATGCTCTGGACGGCGCGCTTGTCCGCGTGTCCATCGCCCGTGACCGCGAGCTTAATCTGCATTGGCGTGTATTCATAGAGCGGAATATTCGCCTGCTGTGCCGCGAGGATCGCTACCCCGCGACCGGCACCAACGGCGAGCGCCGTCGTCGTATTCCGGTAGAAAAACAGTTCCTCAAACACCGCCATGTCGGGATGAAACCGCTCGATCAATGCCCGTGTTCCGTCGTACAAGCGGTTGAGCCGCTCCGGCAAGCGTTCGTCCGGCGTGGTCTCGATCACGCCGTAATCGACAGGCGCAAGCTTCGTTCCCGATACATCCACCACACCGTAGCCCAAAATGGCATATCCGGGGTCGATTCCGAGAATTCTCATGCTATTACCTGCCTACATATAGTCATCTTATTTTAGCATGAACGCAATCGGGTGTAAATGAACGCCGTTCCTTTGCCGCATAGTTTCATCTCATGTTCATATCTGTCATAATCCTTTTCTCTCCCGTTTCAAGAAAAAGCAGCCGCGATATCTTTGCGGCTGCCTGAAAACAGACTTTTGCTATTGCTTGTATTTTGCGATGAGTTCGTTCAGTTTCTCCTGCGAAACGCCGAAATACTTGCGCATGTTCTCCAGCGCATAGTCCGGTCGCTCTTGAATAAATGTCCGCATTTGCGCGACGCTTTCCTCCCAATCACTCATAGAGCTTGGCTTGCCCCAGCGCTCAATCTGGCGCGCCATTTCGGGGCGAAGCGCTGCGACCATCTGATCAAACAGCGCGGTTGCGCGCTCGGCATTAAAATACTGCTCGACAACCTGAACATAACGATCGACGCAGTATTCCCGCCAGGCCGCGTTTTGCTTCAAACCAATGTAGATTTCAAAATAAGTCAGCGACCCGTCCGCAGACGGCACACCGTTGGCGTTGAAATACTGCCCGATCATATCCCGCGCCGCCGTTTTATATGCAAAGTCGAGGTCGAAAAACACCGGGCGCCACTTTACCGCATAATCCGTCGTGCGCCAATACTTCTGGTTAAACATATCGCTGTTGCAGATATATGTTTGCGCGATGAAGTAATCCGTAAAATAGTCGACGTCGATCCACTGCGAAAATTCGGCAAAGACCGCGTCGTCGCTCAAGTTCTTATCCTCAGCATAAGCGCGAACTCGCTTAAAGTCCTTGTTGCTGCCCTTGATCGCGGCCGAGTTGCGGCGAATGAACTCCACCATGTCTCCGTCTACGCCGTAGTGGGTCTGTAAAAACGAACTGTTCTGCTCTTCGTTGAGGTCGTATAGCCCGTTGTATTTACCGTTGATATACACGACCACGGGACGCGACGCGGAGTTGTCGAGGTTCATTCCTTCTACAAGATTGTTTGTGAATGCGTCGCGAATGCGCGCGGCGCTCCAATCCTGTCCGCCGTTTCGCACCACGAGCGCGGAAAATGTATCAAATTCGTACCCCGGCCAGAATGGGTAGGTC
>CAYVAO010000030.1:0-3005 GCA_964448895.1 uncultured Christensenella sp. | reverse complement strand
CCCGTATCCCGCACGGAGGTTGATGCTCAGCGACTTCTGCGAATAGATGATGGTTCCCGCTCCTTTGGGCTTGATTCCCGCGGGAAACGAAACGCCAAGCGTTCCATCCGCCTCGTAAAACGAGATATTTGCGGGGCGTTCAATCTTGTTGAACTTGTCATCAACGCGTAAGACTTCCTGAACGCTGTCGGGATTGCCATTGATGCAGATGACCGGCACGGTATGCGGTTCCTCAAACAGATAGGTTGCCGTCGTGATCTCGCTGAGCCGCTTTCCGCTGACATAGGCAACCGCGCGCAGCGGCGTGTTTCCGCTGATTTGCACCGGCTCCGTGTATTTTTTAGATTCCAGCGAAGGCTCGTCGCCATCCGTCGTATAGTAGATCTCCGCGTTTGGATCATCGCACGAAATGGCCACGGAGAACGCGCTGCTATGATACAACGTCAGGTCGGAAAACGTTGGCTGCGGAGAAACACCGGTGGTGATGTCCGTGCTGTTTTCACCGCCGCGGGTTGGGTTTTGAAAGAACACACGCGCGGTGGAGGTGTCTCCTTCCAGTCTTCCGCTCGTGATTTCCGGCGTTAGAACACCGGAATCAAACGCATCAACCAGCGTACCTGCTGCGTTTTTGAGGATCAGCTTCTCGCCCGCCGCCGAGATCGAAAACGGCGCGATACCCGCGCCCTGTTTCGCAGGCGAGTTGGTGCATTCCACGACGAGATAGTCTCCAGCGCCGATCGTTTCGCCGGAAAACGTGTAAGGTGTCGTCGAATCGATCCCGTCGCTGAGCGTCCAGCCGGTCAGATCGATCGCCTGACCCGATCCATTGTGCAGCTCAACCCAATCGTTCTTGCCGCTCTTAATCTCATTGACGGCGCAGACTTCGCTGATAAATACCCCCGTATTGTCGAAACAGCCGATCTGATCGGCTGTTTCAAATCCGTGTACGTTATCCGTTCCCGGTGTCGGTGACGCATAATAGCGAATATTGCGCTCGCTGTCCAAACCGACCGAGATATTATCCTTTGTGATACCTTCAAGCGACAGACTCTCCGTTCGCATGCCGCTCAGCGTCGTAAAAAACACCTCGTTCTCATCGTCGGAGAGTCCGAAGTTTGCATGCAGTTCACCGCTTGTGCGGTCCTTGCCGGAGAGGAAGATCACCTTGCATTCGCCGGGCTGCAGCGTCACATCCGGCAACGCCCATTTATAGAGGTCGTCCGCGCTGTCCGAGAGAAAATAGCCAAGCAGCGAAACCGCTTCGGACGAGAAGTTTTTCAACTCAACCCATTCTTCGCGGTCGCCGTCCGCATCGATTGCGGAGAGCGTGTTGTGCTTGAGTACCTCGTTGATGTGGATCGGATCGGACTGATCCATAACCGTCATCTCCAGCGAGGAGAATGTCTTGTCGCTGTTTGCGGCCTCAAACGTCGGGTAAGCGGTATAGACCGCCGTACCGGAGGCATCCTTGATGACCGATACACCGCCGGGCACGCCTGTTTGCCAGCTGATCCGGTCGATGAGGTTCCCCTGCAAGTCCGAAAGGAGTACCGTTGTGTCCTCGCTGCTGAGCCGGAACGGCGCATGGATGCCGTTTTCCCCGTCGCTGCCGAGTCCGGACAGATAGATGCAGACATAGCCGCCCGCGGGCACGGTTCCGGAAGAAATCTGCCACTTGAGCGGGTTGGTTTCATCGTCCGAAAGGCAGTAGTTTTCGAGTTGCATCGCGTTGTCGCTGTTGTTGCGCAGTTCCACCCAGCGATAGCCGCTTGCATCGTCCGAGGGCATCACTTCGCTAATGGATAACGCATTAAGATTTTGCGCGGAGAACACCGCGTCGAGACTCGCGGAAATTTCGCCGTCGTTCGCGGCGCCAGGCGTTGGAACGCCGCAATAGCCGTAGGTGCCGTCCGCTTCACGCGCATACGAAACGTCCGTATACAGCGCGGGGACTTCCATCTGCGCGACAAGGCCGAAAAACGCGTCGGTGATAAAGATATAGTCGCCACTCTTGCTTAAGCCAAAGTTTGTGATCATGGGATTGGTCTGATCGTCCGACGAGTTGGTCGCATAGAGAACGAGGTATTCACCCGCGCCGAGGATGGTTCCTTCCGGCACGACGAACTTATGCAGGTTTCTAAGATTGTCTGATACGCCGTAGCCGGAGAGATCGAGCGATACGGAGCCGGAATTGTAGAGTTCAATCCAGTCCGGCGTGCCGAGTGTTTCGTCCACCAGTGAGCGCTTGTTGCTGGAGACCACCTCATTGACCACGAGGGCGCTGCTATCGACGGTTGTCGTTTGAGAACACGCAAAAAGCAGCGGCAGCATCGCCGCAACCACAAGACCGGTGATCAACGTTTTTATTTTGAATGTCTTCTTTGATTCAGATAACATATTCAATGAATACAACGCCATTTCCCTAAAAAATCTTCACACGGCAATCATTATACCATAGCATAATCTAGATTTGTAGAATGCCTCTTTTGTTGCGAAAAAAGTTACAATATAACCCGCACATCAAAGGTGATTTGTTTCACGCTTGCCCCAATCAGTTTGATCATTTGACACATCACGCCTGAATTCATACGATAAAATAAAGGTAGAGAACAAGTCATCATTTCTTTTATTGATTACACAGTCTACGACGGAAGCGCACAAACACGAAAACTGAATAAGGAGGCTGCCTATGAAAACGATCGGCTATTTGATCAGCCATAAAAACAACGAGCGAAGGCGCGCGCTGTTGCCAAACGACGCAGAGCGGATACAGCATCGTTCGATGATTACCGTAGAACACGACTACGGAACTGTGCTGGGTTATTCGGATGACGACTATCTTCTCGCAGGTGTTTCGGTAGCGCCAAGAAAGCAAGTACTTGGTTGCGATGCGCTCGTGGACGGCAAGCTCGGAGATGCAGATTTCATGGGTCAGATTTCCCCTCGTAAAACACTGATCGGCTGGTCGCACATCTTGCAAAAATCCGACTTCACGGATGCCGCTA
>CAYVAO010000029.1:0-10523 GCA_964448895.1 uncultured Christensenella sp. | reverse complement strand
GTTTGACGAGGCAGCCGATGCGCTGTTTTTAATCATCAAGAACACACCGATCTCGCCCGCGCCGCTGTTTCCGCCCGTAGTGCGCGAAGAGAGCGTCATCAGCGATATGTAACGCGATATAATTTGTTTTTTGAAGGAGCGAATTTTTATGCGAATGGTAGATTTAATCGAAAAAAAGGTGAATCATGAGGAACTAAGCCACGACGAGATTCAGTATATCGTAGATGGCTTTGTCAGCGGCGAGATTCCGGATTATCAGATGTCCGCGCTGCTCATGTCGATTGTACTCAACGACATGAACGAGCGGGAAGCCGCCGACCTGACGCTGAGCATGATGCGCTCCGGCGACACGGTCGACCTCAATGACCTGCCCGGCGTCAAGGTGGATAAACACTCGTCCGGCGGGGTCGGGGACACGACAACGCTCGTGGTGGCGCCGCTTGTCGCGGCCTGCGGCGGAACGGTCGCCAAAATGTCCGGTCGCGGACTTGCGTTCTCCGGCGGCACGATCGACAAGCTGGAATCGATCCCCGGCGTAAACATCGCCCAACCCATCGATCGCTTTAAGGAGATCGTGCGCAAGACCGGCGTTTGCGTGATCGGCCAGACCGGAAACCTCGTGCCTGCGGATAAAAAGATGTATGCGCTGCGCGACGTCACAGGTACCGTACAGAGCGTGCCGCTGATTGCCGCGAGTATCATGAGCAAAAAGCTTGCCGCGGGAGCGGACGCAATCGTTCTGGATGTTAAGGTTGGCAGCGGTGCTTTCATGAAGACGGTAGACGACGCAAAACGCCTCGCATCGCTCATGGTCAAGATGGGCAAACTACTCAAGCGCGAGGTTGTCGCAGTCGTGACCGACATGAATCAACCGCTGGGCCTTTCGGTCGGCAACGCGCTGGAATTCCGCGAGGCAGTACAGTTGCTCAGCAGCAAGGTGCCGGAAGGCGACGCGCTCTACGAAGTTTGCATGCTGCTCGGAACCCAGATGCTACTGCTCTCAAAACTTGCGAAGACAGATGAAGAAGCAAGGAGTATGCTCAAACACGCCATCGACAGCGGCGCTGGCCTCGGTAAACTACGCTCGATGATCCACGAACTCGGCGGAGACGAAACGTATCTCACGCTCGAAGGCATGGACAAACTTTGCACGGTGAAGAAGCAGATTCCGATTGAAGCTGGTGAAGCCGGCTATGTCGTCGGTATGCAGGCGGAGTTGATCGGCAGAGCGGCGCAGGTGCTGGGAGCCGGCAGAGCCACGAAGGAAGACAGCATCGATCCCGCGGTTGGCTTAATCATGCACAAGCGCGTTGGTGATATGGTAGAAAAGGGCGAGGCGTTCTGCACGCTCTATGTCAACGACGAAACGAACCTTGCCGATGCGATAGCGACCATGCGAGACGCGGTCTGCATTGGACAAAAGCCGGACGAAGTCGCGCCGATGGTCTACGCAGTCGTTCGCTGATCATTTTTCATCTATAACGAGAAAGCAGGAGGAGCCGCCTTGAAACAGCTAATCGCAATCGACGGAAACAGCCTCATGCACCGCGCTTACCACGCGCTGCCGCCAATGACCACGCGTGCGGGGGTTCCGACCGGCGCGCTACACGGCTTTCTCAGCATGCTGTTAAAGCTCATCGAACGCAACCCGGACTATCTCGTCGTTGCGTTTGATATGCACGGTCCGACCTTTCGGCACGAGCAGTTTGACGCATACAAAGCTGGACGCAAAGAGACGGAGGACGATCTACGCACGCAGTTTCCGCTACTCAAAAAGCTGCTCGTAAAGATGGGCATCGCCGTTTGCGAAACACCGCGCTATGAGGCGGACGATATCTTAGGCACGTTTGCAAGAAAGTGCGAAGCGGAAGGCATCGCCACGCTGCTCGTAACCGGAGACCGGGACGCGCTGCAACTCATCGACGATCACACGCACGTGCTCATGACGAAAAAGGGCATCAGCGAAACGATTGAGTTTGACCGCGACGTGCTCAAGGAGCAATACGGCTTGGAACCCGACCGCATGCGTGACCTGAAAGGTCTCATGGGCGACAATTCCGACAACATCCCCGGTATCTCCGGCGTTGGCGAAAAGACCGCCATGAAACTGCTGGAAGAATACGGCACACTCGAAAACGTATTGGCGCACGCGAGCGAAATCAAAGGCAAGATGGGCGAAAAGGTTGCATCCGGCGCGGAATCCGCCCGCATGAGCTATCAACTCGGCACCATCTGTACAACGGCGCCGATTCCGCTCTCCATCGAAGACTGCAAGTTTCAACCGGATTCCATCGGCGGCGCGCACGGCATGCTGATGGATTTGGAGATGCGCGGTCTTGCCGCTCGAATCGGCGGCGAAGGAGTACCGGAGGCCGCCGCTAAAGCGGACGTACCCGCAGCGCAACGCATCGAGCTGGATTCAATTGAAGCGGTGCTGGAGGCGATTCAAAAAGCTTCTCCCGTGCGGGTGCTTGCCATTGACGCGGGCACTACGGTTCAATTCGCGTTTTCTACAATCGTTTATTACGAGATTGTACAGGGTGCGGATTTGTTCTGCACGCCGATTGACGAAAAGCAACTCTATATGGCATTTCAGCCGATACTGGAAGATTCCGAATGCGAAATGCTTGCGTTTGACACCAAGCGACTTCGGCACCTTCTAGACAAGTTTGGCATTTCGCTGAAAGCACGTGTGTTTGACGCAATGATAGCGGACTATCTTCTGGACGCGACGCGCCCCGCAACAAGCTTTGCGATGCTCTGCGAGCGGTTTTGCGCAAACCAAAAACCGAACGCCGCGCTGCTCTTTTCGCTAAAAGAGACGATGCTAAGCGATCTTTCCAAAGCGAACATGACAAAGCTCTATACCGATATGGAACTTCCGCTCGCGGGCGTACTATACGAGATGGAACGCGAAGGATTTCGCGTGGATCGCGATATTTTGTCGCAACTGCAAGCGCAGTTTAACGATCAAAGCGAGTCTCTCGCCAAGCAGATTTATGAAAGCACAGGCGAAACCTTCAACATTCTTTCGCCCAAGCAGCTCGGCGAAGTCTTGTTTGAAAAACTCGGCTTGCCGACGGGAAAGAAGAATAAAAGCGGATTTTCGACTGACGCGGACACGCTGGAATCCTTGACCGATCGCCATCCCGCTATCCCGATGATTCTCGAATATCGATTCATCACGAAACTCAAGAGCACGTTTGTGGATGGACTGCTCAACTTGGTCAGCGCGGAAAACGACCGCATACGAACACAGTTTAACCAGTGTGTTACGGCGACCGGGCGAATTTCCAGCACAGAGCCGAACATGCAGAATATTCCTGTTCGAACGCAACAGGGAAGAGAGATCCGAAAAGCGTTTATCGCCTCGGAAGGCAACGTTCTGGTGGACGCGGATTATTCGCAGATTGAGCTTCGGTTGCTTGCGCATATCAGCGGAGACGAAGGCATGATCGCGGCCTTCAACAGTGGGAAGGACATTCACCGAACGACGGCGAGCGAGGTCTTCCGCGTGCCGTTTGCCGAGGTGACGAGCGAACAGAGAAGCGCTGCAAAAGCGGTCAACTTTGGTATCGTCTACGGCATCAGTGACTTTGGCCTTGCGCGAAATCTCGATATCCCGGTCAAACGCGCGAGCGAATACATCAAGCTCTATTTTGATCGCTATCCTGGCGTGAAATCCTATTTAGAAAAGAGCGTAGAGGACGCGAAGCGAACCGGATACGCGGTGACCATGTTTGAGCGGCGGCGCTCTATGTTTGAGCTAAAAAGCTCCAACTATAACACGCGCTCCTTTGGCGAGCGGGTCGCGATGAACATGCCGATTCAAGGCACCGCGGCGGACATCATCAAGCTTGCGATGGTCAAGGTCAGCCAGATTCTTAAAGAGCGCGGTCTCAAAACAAAGCTGATCTTGCAGGTGCACGACGAACTGATCTTCGACGTGCCGAAAGCGGAAGCAGACGAGGTCGTATTGCTCGTACATGAATGCATGGAACAGGTTGCGCATCTTTCGGTGCCGCTGGATGCGGACGTCAAAGTCGGACACAGTTGGTACGAAACAAAATGAATCAGGAACGCAGCGGATATCTCAAAATCGGGCTTACTGGCGGTATTGGTTCCGGCAAGACGACCGCTGCCAGAAGATTTGCCGCGCTCGGCGCACGCGTTTACCATGCGGACGAGGTCTCGCGCCATGCGCTTGATCCATGTAACGATTGCTACAGTCGCGTGATCGAGACGTTTGGCGTGGATGTTATTAACGATGATGGAGAGATTGATCGCCGTCGATTGGGCGAGATTGTGTTTGCCGACGAAAGCAAGCGACGCGCGCTCAACAGCATCATCCACCCATATGTCATTAGCGAACTGCTCAAAAGCGCGGAACAGGACTTAAAAAACGATCCGAACGGAATCGCGGTGTTTGAGGTCCCGCTTTTATTTGAGAGCGGTATGGATGCGCAGATGGACGCAAATATCGTCGTCGTCTGCGACGAAGAGACGAGGATTCGGCGCGTCATCGAGCGAGATCAACTCTCGCGAGAGCAGGTGGCAGCGCGTATACGCGCACAGATGCCGGAAGATGAGAAGCGGAAGCGCGCCGACTATATTTTGGATAATAACGGGCCGCATGAGCATCTGATTCAGCAGGTTGACGTATTGTACGCAACCCTGAAGGCCGGGGAGTTTATCAATTGACAAAGCGTTTTTCAGGGAAACGAAAAACAATGCGTAAGCGCTTAAGCGGGATGCAGATTGCGGTGATCGTGTTAGGGTCGCTTTTGTTTCTCTGCGCGGCCGGCTTTGGCGGATATCTTTGGTATGAAGACGTGCAATATCAAAAAGCGCTACAGAATTATCCCGTCGCCTATACGGAATATATATCGCAGTACGCAACGGAGTATGAATTAGACCCGTATCTTGTACAGTCCATCATGCGGTGCGAAAGCAGCAACAATCCGCAAGCGATCAGCAAAGTCGGCGCAATCGGTCTCATGCAAATCATGCCGGACACGGGGGAATGGATCGGGCACAAGATTGATCCGGAACTCGCCTACTCGCTTGATATGTTGGAAGACCCGGCAACGAACATCGAATACGGCTGCTGGTATTTGAATTTCCTGAGTAATCGATTTGACGGCGACACGAAGGAGATCATCGCGGCCTTCAACGCGGGACACGGAAGCGTCGAGAAATGGCTCGACGATCCACAATTCTCGGAAAACGGTACGTTGACTACCATTCCGTTTGAAGACACCGCAAGATACTACGACAACGTCATGCTGGCTTACGAAAACTATACGACGCTTTATCCAAACTTGTTCACAACAAATACACAGACCGCGACGGTTGTCGCAGGTTAGTCTACGTGCTATACTGAATCAAATCAACCGGAGGATAACACCTTGCTCGAACTGATCATCATCATCGTCATTCTCGCACTCGACCAGATATCGAAATATCTGATTCAGCTTTACCTTTCGCCTGTTGGGAGCAGTCTGCCTGTGATCGGCGGTTTCTTACAATTGACCAACGTCCATAACACGGGCGCAGCCTGGGGCATGCTGGAAGGCTTTCGATGGCTGTTTATTCCGATGACTCTGATTGTAGCCGCGGTTCTTGTTTACGTGATCATTCGATTTCGTAAAAAACTCACGCTGTTTTCCCGCATCACGCTCGCGCTTTTGTTTGCCGGCGCTGTCGGCAACTTTATCGATCGTGTGGCGTTGAGCTATGTGCGTGATTTTCTGGATATTACGCCGTGGTTCTCTTTTCCCGTGTTCAACGTAGCGGATAGTGCGCTGAGCGTCGGCTGCGTTTTCCTCGTAATCGACGCGCTGTTTTTGAAAGAGAAATCGCTCTTTGAGCGTGTCTCCTTCAAAAAAGAGAGCCCTGCTCATCAGAAGGACGAAACAACTGAAACAGCAGCAATAGCGAACACAGAGACTCCGGCGGATCAATCCGCAGGAAAGCCCAATGCCTGAGCAGGAGAGCATCGTTTGCGGCAATCAAATCCGTCTCGATTCGTTCATCGCGGCTGAGACGGAGCTTTCTCGCACGCAGGCACAGCGCATGATTCGCGACGGCTCGATCTTGCTAAACGGGAAGTCAGTTAAACCAAACGTGGTGACACAGACGGGGGATCTGGTCGAAATCACCTATCCTGATCCGGTTGAGACGGATGTTTTGCCGGAAGATATCCCGCTTGAGATTCTCTACGAGGATGAAGATTTATTAGTCGTCAATAAACCGCAGGGGATGGTCGTGCATCCTTCCGCGGGGCACGAAAGCGGGACGCTGGTCAACGCCCTGCTCTACCATATTAAAGACCTCTCCGGCATCGGCGGTGAGCTGCGGCCCGGCATAGTCCACCGCATAGACCGAATGACGTCCGGTCTGCTGGTGGTAGCAAAGAACGACGCGGCGCATCGCGCGCTGAGCGACCAGTTTCGCGACCACAGCGCGCACAGAAGTTACGCCGCGCTGGTAGACGGTAACCTCCGCGAAGATAGTGGCACCATCGACGCTCCGCTTGCACGACACCCGGTCGATCGAAAGCGCATGGCGATCGTTTCCGGTGGCAGAGACGCCGTGACGCACTGGCGTGTTGCCGCGCGATATGGGCAGTATACGCTGCTTCAAGTGGAGCTGGAAACAGGCAGAACCCACCAAATTCGCGTGCATTTGGCTTCTATCCAGCACCCGGTCACGGGCGACGACGTATACGGGCGGGACAAACGCCCGTTTGGATTATCGGGTCAGGCGCTGCATGGCTACCGGCTCACCTTGAAGCATCCGAAGACCGAAGAACGAATGGTATTTTACGCGAGTCTTCCGGACTATTTTATGCTTGCGCTCAAGAAAGCAGGAGAGAGCGGAAGCGAACCCGAAGTTCTTGCCAAACTGAAACAATTGGAGCGGACCGACTTAGCTTAAAAATGTATTTTTTGTACAGAGAATAGACGAACCGAACAAAAAGGAGCATTGCATGAACTTGAAAGAAAAACGTATGAGTAAACTGATCGCGCTCGTCATGGCGCTCATCCTGCTCATGAGCGTATTTTCGGGCTGTAAGCTGCCGGATAATACGATTACCAACGATCCTGTTACCATCGAATCCGAGTCGACAGCAGCACCAGCAGCGGAAGCAACACCACCGCCGGAGCCGACATTCACGGTAGATCAAGCCGCGGATGATGCCTATCACGCGCTGGATCTTAATGTGTTCCGCTGGTATGCAACGTCCGATGGTTATTCGTTCCATATGTTCATCGACAACCCCGCCGATTATGGTATCGACCACAGCAGCGTTCCGATGACACTGGGCGAGTTCACCGAGGAAGACAGCGTGCGTCTCACGAAAGAAGCAGGCGTCTATTTAGAGCAGCTTGAAGCCATCGATCGCGAACAGATTTCGCCGGAGTCGCAGTTTTCATACGATGTTTTGCACGAGTTTTTAACCGATTATGCGACCGAGAACAAATTTGCGTATTTCTATGAACCGCTGACGGAATACAGCGGCCTGCATTCCAATATGCCGCTTTCTTTCGCTTTATTTGATCTGAAAAACGAACAGGACGTGATCGACTATCTCGCTCTTCTTGCGGATATGCCCCGCTACATGGGACAGGTGCTTGCGTATGAGCAACAGCGCGCAAGGCTTGGTATGTTTATGACGGAACCGGCACTGGATGCGATTTTAGAAGACATCCAGCTGATCATCGATGCGAAGGATACAACGTTTTTATATGTGACGTTTGATGAAGGAGTCGATCAACTTACCGAACTGACGGCGGATCAGGCGAAGACATATAAAGATAAAAACATTAGTCTGCTTCAAAATGAATATGTTAATTCGTTCCAAACGCTTTACGATGGACTTGAAAAACTACGTAAGGACTGCCGCTCTTACGAAGAAGCATCCAAGTATACCGAGTTGCAGAAAGAGTATTTTGAATACTCCATGCAATCCGCTGGCTGTAACTATCTCTCTGTTGAGGAAACACTGGAGATGTTGAAGACGGAGTTGAGCTATTTGATCGACGATGTTGTACGCATCAGCACCGAAAATCCGGATATCTACGACGAGAATATCGACGTTACCAGCGGCAATATGCAGAATGAACTCGATTATCTACAAACACTGATTCAACCGATTCTGCCCGTTTTGCCGGAGCATAACGTGACGCTGACCGACGTACCGGAAGAGCTTCAGGATCAGTTTGCACCGGCGGCGTACGTCATTCCCGCGCTGGATGATTGGAAAAATAATACGATTTATATCAACACGAAAACAGAAGACCCAACGCTGCTCTTAACCCTTGCGCACGAAGGTTATCCGGGCCACATGTATCAGTATATCTATCAGCGCAGCATGGATAACCTTGGCTTAATGCAGCGCGCGGCGAATTTCAGCGGATACGCGGAAGGTTGGGCGCAATTTGCGGAGTTTTTGACGGTAGAAAATCAGAAGCAGTACGATCAAGAATATGTTCGCTACAACTTCGAATATGGTCAAATCGCGAATTCGATTTTACCCGCGATCATCAGCATTCTTGTCAATTATTACGGTTATTCGGATGAAGCGCTGGAAAACGCTATCACCGGCTTGGGATTTGACGGAAAGTATGTCGCTTCCATTTATTACAACATCGTCATTGATCAACCGTATTACTTCTTTGACTACGCAATTGGTTATTGCCAGCTTGCGCAACTGTATCGCGACGCGGCAAACGAGTTGGGGGATCGCTTTGATATGAGCGCGTTTTTGAAAACGTATCTCGATCTTGGCCCGGCCAACTTTGAGTTGATCAAGGAGCGCATGGACATCTGGATGGATTCGTTACAGCAGGACGCCGCATAAGCGCTTGACAAAATCGCCGGATTCGGCTAGACTGACCTCATTCGAATCCATATCAAAACGGCTATGAGGATGAGGAGTACGCGCTATCGCCGCACAAAGAGAGACCGTTATTTGCTGAGAGACGGTTTGCGGAGCGGACGCGGAAGGTCGCATCGGAGCCGGAACCGGGAGCACACATTGTTTCAGCGTTTCCCGTAGAATCCACGTTACGGAGACACAAGAGGCATGGAACTGATATTGTTAAGTTACGTGCAACAAAGGTGGTACCGCGAGCGTCCGCTTCGTCCTTTGGCGAGGCGGGCGTTTTTTATTGTTTTGAACCATACGAAAGTATTTAAAGAAGGCAGGAAGAGAACAACATGCGTCCCGAAATGGAAAAAACGTACGATCATGCACGCGTGGAGAGCACGCTCTACAAAACATGGGAAGAGCGCGGATATTTCCACGCACGTCCCAACACCGGCAAGCCACCGTATACCATCGTGATTCCGCCGCCCAACATCACGGGTAAACTGCATATGGGCCACGCGATTGACGAAACGCTGCAAGACGTTTTGATCCGTTATAAACGCATGAGCGGCTATGAAGCACTCTGGATGCCGGGCACAGATCACGCCTCAATCGCCACTGAAGTGAAGATCGTGGAGCAGATGGCGAAAGAAGGCATCACGAAGAAGGACATCGGACGCGAAGGCTTCCTCAAGCGCGCGTGGGCATGGCGGGAAGAATACGGCTCCACCATCGTCAAGCAACTTCGCTATCTCGGCTCTTCCTGCGACTGGGAGCGGGAACGCTTTACGATGGACGAAGGTTGCAGCAAAGCCGTGACCAAGGTGTTCGTGAGCCTTTATAACAAGGGCTTGATCTACCGCGGAGATCGCATCATCAACTGGTGCCCGGACGGCAAGCCCGCGCTGTCGGACGCAGAGGTGGAATACGAAGAGCAGCACAGCCACCTTTGGCATGTGCGTTACGACGCGCCGGACAAGAGCTACTCTATCACGGTTGCGACCACGCGTCCTGAGACCATGCTGGGCGATACCGGTGTTGCCGTGAACCCCAAAGACCCGAGATATCAGCACCTGATTGGAAAAACCGTCATCGTGCCCGCCGTGGGCCGCGAAATCCCGATCGTGGGCGACGAATATTGCGAAATGGAGTTCGGCACAGGCGCCGTGAAGATTACGCCCGCGCACGATCCCAACGACTTTGAGGTTGGGTTGCGGCATAATCTTCCCGTCATCCGCGTGTACACGGACGCGGGGTTTATCAACGAAAACGGCGGCAAGTTTGTTGGGCTGGAGCGCTTCGAGTGCCGCAAGGCGATCGTGAAAGAACTCGAAGAAAGCGGCAATCTAATCAAAATTGAGCCGTATGGGCATAATGTCGGCACCTGCTACCGCTGCCATTCCACGGTGGAACCCATCGTCTCCAAGCAGTGGTTTGTAGACATGAAGCCTCTGGCAAAACCCGCCATCGACGCCGTGCGAAACGGCGAAGTAAAGTTTGTGCCGGAGCGGTTTGAAAAAACCTATTTTAACTGGATGGAGAACATCCGCGACTGGTGCATTTCGCGCCAGCTCTGGTGGGGACACCGCATCCCCGTCTATACCTGCAGCGCGTGCGGACACGAGTGGGCCGCGAAGAAAGCGCCGGA
>CAYVAO010000028.1:4573-10584 GCA_964448895.1 uncultured Christensenella sp. | reverse complement strand
AAGACGCATCTTTGAGCGCTAGAGACCAAATTTGCGGCAGAACACGACAGAACAAAGGATTACTGTCGTATTATAGAGACAGATTCATTATACGGTTCTCGGCAGAATGTGACAAGTAATTTGCGCGGATGCATCAGTTTGTAACATCTCGCATTACATCTTGACACATCACGTGTGAATTAATTGATTTAAGCATGTAATTCTGTTGACGATATATCGTTACAGCGGTTACAATGTAAGCGGAAAAAACCCTATCTGTTCGTTATTTTTTCAACTGTTTCTATTTTGAACGCGCCTTCTCGTTACTGGTTTCACTTTTGATCAATTCGAAAGATGGTATTGCCAATGAACCTAAACGGCATCCGGTCGTTTCTTGCGTCGTTTAAAAGCCGGCATACGCCTGCGCAGGCGCGCAGAGCCGTGAATCTGCTGGTCTTTCAGCTGATCTATGTGGTGCTGCTGTTAGCCACGATGGTTTTGTGCGTCTTTGTGGATCGGGGAGAGCGATTGGCGTTCTATCTTTCGCTGCTTGGCGGGTTACTTGTGGTCGATGCCATCGCGTTGGCGTTTAATCTGAAGGGGAGATTTCAAGTTTCGACCTGGTTCACCTCGCTTTGCATGGTCTTTGGCCCGTGGCTCTCCATTCTGATCGACCCCACGGTGATCAATGGCGATTTTGTGCCGTTGATCTATGTCGGTATGTCCATTCAGCTTTGTTCCATTCTCCTGACCCAACGGGCGACGCTGATTCTCGCGACGATTCAATTCACCGGCTTGGTTGCCCTGATTCTGTCGAGTCCGGCCTTGCAGGCGATCAACTGGCCAAGTTTAGTCGCATTTATTGTATTTACCGCCATCATCGGCGTGCTGTACGGATTTGCCAACAATCGGCAGCTGCAGCAGATTGAGGCCCAGCGAAACCAGCTGTTGATGGACGAGGAAAAACTGCGCGAGCTTTCCGTTCGCGATTCTCTGACCGGTTTGTTTAACCGCCGGTATATGGAAGAAACGTTTGAGCGCGAGATACTGCGTGCGCAGCGCAAACAGCTGCCCCTCTCCGTCATCATGGCGGATATTGACGGGTTCAAGGCCATCAACGACAACGTTGGGCATGTGTTGGGCGACAGTGCGCTGACACGTGTCGCGGCGTTTCTAGCAAAAAGCATCCGCGCATCGGACGTCGCCTGCCGATATGGGGGAGACGAATTCTGCCTGATTCTGCCGGATTGTTCAACGGAGGAAGGAATCCGGCGCGCAAATGCGCTACGCACCGAGGTCGAAAAGCTCAAATTCGACCCGAAGGAGATGGGAATTGAGCAAATTACGATGTCCTTTGGCGTTTCCTCCTTTCCGGATGACGGCCTGACCCGAGAGGCGCTGCTCAGCGCGGCGGACAGCGCGCTGTATACCGCCAAGCGCGCGGGCCGAAACCGCGTAAGCGGACAGGCGCAACATCCACCGCAAGCATAGGGCAAAGGCAATACGATCTGTCGGTCAAAAGGGCGAAACAATGTTAGCCGCAAACGCGGTGTACGGTAAGAGAACGAAGCGAACGAAAGCATGGCCTGCAACTAGGGAGCGTACATGGAGAAGAGCAAAGGTACGGCACCGTTACCGAAACCGGAAAATCAAAGTCTATCCGAAAACGAACTTCTTTTGTTGTTTGACAACATGATCAGTCCGCTGTCGTATTATCGCATGCTCTACAACGCGGAAGGGCGCCCCGTGGACTACATTCTTCTTGCGGTCAACGCGGCGTTTGAACAGGAGACGGGGCTCAAGCGTGAGGACGTAATTGGAAAGAACGTACTGAGCATCTACCCGGAGACCGAAGCCTATTGGATCGAGTGCTTTGGACGGGTAGCAAAGACCGGCATATCCGAGCGAATGACGCAGTATTCCGGCGCACTGAAGAAATGGTACAGCTGCCTTGTCTACAGTCCCAGAGATGGCCACGTGGCGTTGACACTGAACGACATCACCCAGTATGTATATGAGCGTGATAAACTCGAGCATACAACCGTAGAATTAAAGACACAGCAGGCGCAGATCGACCAGCTCGCGCATATTGAGCCGATCTCCGGCCTGCCGAACCGCGCTTGCCTGTACGATGCATTCGCCGCGCGCGTTGAGAGTGGAAATGGCGCAGCGTTTGCATTGGCCATCTTCGGGCCGGACAATCTCGCCGAGGTATTGGCGTCCTATGGAAGCACGATGAGTGACCGGGTTATGCGCGTGGTGGCGCAGCGTTTGCATGCCCTTTGTGAAGAGGGATTTGCGTTTTTCAGCATGACGGGTACCGACCTGGTACTCCTGATGCCTGCCATGGATACCAGAGAACAAACAATAGAATGGTTGACGAGGTTTCAGCAGGCCATCCGCGAACCGGTGGAGGAAGAGGGAGCCTCGTTTTTTATTTCCGCAACGTGCGGTGTTGCGCAGTATCCTGCGGACGGCACGGATCGCGACGATCTTATCATGAAAGCGAACCTCGCGCTCTATCAGGCAAAGCAGAGCGGCGAACACATCCGGTTTTACGAAGCGCAGATCGGCAACATGCTGCTCAGGCGCATGCAGATTCGAAACGCGTTGCCCAAAGCGTTGAACAACGGGGAATTCGAACTCTACTATCAACCGCAATTCGAGCTTTCGACAGGCAATATCGTCGGCGTAGAAGCGCTGCTGCGTTGGCATTGTCCGGAGCTCGGAGAGGTTTCGCCTGTGGAGTTTATCCCGATTGCGGAGAAGAGCCTGCTCATTCTCCCCATTGGCCAGTGGGTGTATCAAACGGCCTGCGAGGCGGTCAAGCGGATTGAGCGTGAGCGGAACCTTTCGCTTCGAATGGCGGTGAATGTTTCCGGTGTTCAGTTAATCCACGAGGGATTCTGCGAACGTGTGATGGATCGTTTAGAGGAATTTAACCTCGCGCCGGAACGGCTGGAACTGGAGATTACGGAGTCTGTGCTGATCAACAGGGAGACCAACGCGCTCAATCAGTTGAACCGCCTCAGCGACCTGGGTGTTCACATTGCGTTGGATGATTTCGGGACTGGCTATTCCACGTTGAGCTTGCTGAAAGATTTGCATGTGTCCACGATAAAGATTGACCGCTCGTTTATTCAGGATGCAAGCGCGTTGGTGATGAACCGCGTTCTGGTTCGCCTCGGTCATATCCTCGGCGCAAAGGTGGTTGCGGAGGGGGTTGAAACGCCGGAGGAACTGAAGCGTGTTCAACGAATCAAATGCGACATTGCGCAGGGGTTTCTGCTGAGTGTTCCGCTGCCGTTGCAACTGCTGCTGGACTTTTTAGAGTCGCTGCAAAACGACGCAATCCTGCTGTAGAACATATGGGTAGACAATACAGGCCGCGCGATTTGCGCGGCCTTGTTTGCTGTTTTGATACGGAAATAGAATTCAGGAAACCTTCGCGTGATCCGCGAGAAACTGCGCCACGCGGCGCATCGCTTCCTTGCCCGCGGCGGTGTCCAGCTGGATCTGAAACTCGTGCCCCAGCGATTCCTCCTTGGACTCCGGCAGATAGGCGGAGGATTCCACGCCGTTCTTCGCGAGCGCGACAATCAACTCCTGCGCCTGTGACAGGAAGGGATCCTGATCCCCGCAGGCGAGGAACGCGGGCGGATAGGCGGGAGAAACCTGCGCGACGGTGTTCATCCGCGCGGAGACCTCGGTGCCTTCAAACTGCTTTTCGCCGGTGAGAATCCAAATGGAATCCGCAATCATGGGAAAGCGCGTGGCGCGCACCGTTTCGGTGTTGTAGTAGCCGCAGAGCAAGAGCACCCCGCGGAGCTGCTCGGCTGAGATTGCGGGGGTTCCGCCGATTTTCTGGCAGAAGCCTGCGTCCGTATAGTAGAGCCCCATCTGCGAGGCGAGGTGCCCGCCCGCGCTGTCCCCACCAATAAAGATGCGGGAGGGATCAATGCCAAAGGCATCCGCGTGCTGGACCAGGTACGCAATCGCCTCGTTGACCTGCAGTAGCTGCGTGGGATACTGTCCGTCCGGCGCGAGTTCGTAGTTTAAGTTCGCGACCACGTAGCCATACGAAGCAAGCGTCCGGCAATATTCCGTGAGGCCCGACTTGTCGCCGCCCACGTAGTAGCCGCCGTGCGCGTAAACCACGAGCGGAAGCGGCTCGTTGGAGCGCGCGGAATACAGATCGAGCGTGCCGTTTGGGAAAGCGCTTTCGTAGGAAGCATCCGTTTTTAGCGTCATTACATTCGCGGGATCACCCGTTGTGGTCGATGCGGAACCGGAGCAAACGAGCCGAATGGCGCGTGCCTGCAGTCCGGTGGACGTGGTCAATACGATGGCGAGGCAGAGAAACAGCGCAAGAAGCACTTCAAGCAGGATAAACCACCAGCGTCGATGGATCGCCTTCTTCGTTGTATTGGATGCTGCTCTTTGGGACAACAGCTCTTCGTTTTGATTGCTACCTTTGGATGATTCTTCCATGAAAACCGGGAGCCCCTTTCGTCGGCTGCCGCTAAGCGGAGCGATTGCTACTATATTAGCATACTTCGCGAGGCTGAAACAGCGGTTTCGTTCGGATTTCCCGAACGTAACGCGGGCGCTGTTCTTCTCGCGTTCAATTTGTGGTAAAATAGCGTTACGCCGCTGGAAGAACAACACACGAAGGAGAACACATGGAAACCCAAATTCAACAACTCGCACGGGAGTTCAACAAAAGCGAAACCCATGTGAAGAACGTGGTCGACCTGATTGACGAAGGCTACACAATTCCGTTTATCGCGCGCTACCGCAAGGAAACGCACGGAACGATGGACGATACCACGCTGCGCGACCTCGCGGATCGGCTCACCTATCTGCGCAGCCTCGCGGAGCGCCGCGAGGAGATTAAAAAATCGATTGCCGCGCAGGACAAGCTGACGGACGAGCTCGCCAAACAGATTGACGAGGCAAAGACCCTCGCTGTGCTGGAAGACCTCTACCGTCCCTATAAACAGAAGCGCCGCACGCGCGCGACCATCGCCAAGGAGAAGGGGCTGGAGCCGCTCGCGGATCAGATCTTCGCGCAGGGCAAGGAACTGCCCGCGCTGGAGACGCTCGCAAGCGCGTTTCTCGACCCCGAAAAGGGCGTCAACACCGTAGAGGAGGCGCTCGCCGGTGCGTCGGACATCATTGCCGAGAGCGTGTCCGACGATGCGAACATCCGCCAGAAACTACGGGACGTGATTTCGAGAAGCGCAAAGGTCGGCTCCGTTGCCGCCAAAGAGGAGGACTCCGTCTACCGGCTTTACTACCAGTTTGTCCAGCCGCTGAGCAAGCTCCAGAGCCACCAGATTCTCGCGATTAACCGCGGGGAAAAGGAGGGCTTCCTCAAGGTGAACCTCGATCTCGACCGCGAACTCGCGGTTGGAACGGTGAAGCACAGTGTGGTGAAATCCGGCTCTTCCGCGAGCAAGTTTGTGGAAGCCGCCGCAGAGGACGCCTACGACCGCCTGATCTACCCCTCCATGGAGCGCGAAACGCGAAATGCGTTGACCGATCTTGCCAACGAGGGCGCGATTCACAATTTTGCGTTGAACCTCAAGCCGCTTTTGATGCAGCCGCCCGTCAAGGGGCACGTGACCATGGGGCTCGACCCCGGCTACCGCAACGGCTGCAAGGTTGCCGTCGTCAGCGACACCGGCAAGGTGCTCGACACGACGGTCGTCTATCCGACGTTTGGCGAACGCCAGAAGGAAGAGGCGATTGAAAAGCTCGAAACGCTGGTCAAAAAGCATGCGGTCGAGCACATTGCCATCGGCAACGGCACCGCCTCCCGCGAGACGGAGCAGATGACCGTGGAGCTCATCGCGCGAAACCGCGGTGTGAGTTATATGATCGTCAACGAAGCGGGAGCATCCGTCTATTCCGCGAGCAAACTCGCGGCGGAGGAATTCCCGCAGTACGACGTAAACCTGCGTTCGGCGGTGTCCATCGCCCGTCGCTTGCAGGACCCGCTTGCGGAACTGGTCAAGATTGACCCGAAG
>CAYVAO010000028.1:0-4563 GCA_964448895.1 uncultured Christensenella sp. | reverse complement strand
CTCCCAGGATGTCGAACCGTTCCTCGAGCGCATCGGCGCCCGTCAGAAGGAGGCCGTGCGATGAGAGCCGGAGGCTTTCTCTGCGAGTGCGGCGGCAATATCAGCGGGGTCGTGAACCTCGAGCCGCTGGCCGAACACATCCGCACGCTGGACGGCGTGGTCGAGGACTGCGTGAACGCCGTCGGCGTGGACGTCAATACCGCTTCGCCCTCGCTGCTCAAGCAGGTTGCTGGCCTAAACGAAACGCTCGCGAAGAACATTGTCGTCTATCGTGAGGAGAACGGCGCGTTTATTAGCCGCAAGCAGCTCATGAAGGTTCCGAAGATGGGGCCGAAGGCGTTTGAGCAGTGCGCGGGCTTTCTGCGCGTTCCGGAGAGCAAGCTTGTGTTTGACAACACGGGTGTGCATCCGGAGAGCTACGCCGCGGCGGAAAAGCTGCTGAACCTCACCGGATATCAACTCAAGGACGTTTCCGCAGGGAACATTGCCGACCTGCCGGAGCGCGTGAAAAAGCTCGGCGAGAGCAAGCTTGCCGCCGAATGCGGCGTGGGTCTGCCGACGCTCAAGGATGTGGTCAAGGAGCTCGTCAAGCCCGGGCGCGACCCGCGCGACGAGCTGCCAAAGCCCGTGCTACGCACGGACGTGCTGGACATCAAGGACATCGTCCCCGGAATGATTCTGACCGGAACGGTGCGAAACGTGATGGAGTTCGGCGTGTTCGTCGACATTCGCGGACATCAGGACGGGCTCGTGCATATCTCCGAAATCGTCAACCGCTTCATCAAGCACCCCTCCGAAGTACTGTCCATCGGGGACGTGGTCAAGGTCGTCGTTCTCGGCGTGGACATCCCGAAAAAGCGGATTTCGCTCTCGATCAAGCAGGTGCAGAATTCGTAGGTTTTTATTGGTCATCCCGAAGACGGGAGGAGGAACCATATGCGCTTTGTCAATCTCGCGATGGAAGGCGGCGCGCCCGCCGAACTGGTGCTCAGCACCGTGGACGACAAGGGTACGCAAAGAACCTATACGCGCGTCTTTCTGCCGCCCGCTCGGCTGATTCTGCTCGGAGGCGGGCATGTGTCCCAGCCGCTCTGCCGTTATGCCGCCGACCTCGACTTTGCGGTTACGGTGGTGGACGACCGGCCGAGCTTTGCCAACGCTGTTCGCTTTCCGGATGCAGAACACGTTGTCTGCGACGGGTTCGTCAAGGCGATTTCGGAATTACACATCACGCGGTACGACTATGTTTGCGTAATTACGCGCGGGCACCGCTACGACGCAACATGCCTTCGCGCGCTGTTTTCCGGCACCATGCCGCGTTATCTGGGGCTGATTGGCTCGCGTCGGCGGACAATTGAGCTCTTTGGCTTGCTGGAGGAAGAGGGATATCCGCGCGATGCGATTGACCGCGTGCATACCCCAATCGGCCTGCCCATCGGCGCGGAAACGCCAAAGGAAATTGCAATCTCTATTCTGGCGGAGCTGATTCAGCAGCGTAGCAGCCGCAGCGCAGAGCGGGAGGCGGAGCGCCTCGCGCTCGCGTCCCATGAGGCGGAGCTGCTGCAATACCTGCTTTCGAACAAGGAACCCTGCGTGCTGGCGGTCGTGGTGGAAAAAAGCGGCAGCACCCCCGTGCCAACGGGCGCGATCATGGCGGTCAACCAGCTTGGCGGTATCGTCGGCACGGTTGGCGGCGGCTGCGGGGAGCACGAAATTATGCGCCATGCGCTGGACGTGCTGAAAACGGGTCAGCCAACGTGGGTTGATCTCGACATGAGCAACGACGTTGCAGAGGAAGAGGGCATGGTCTGCGGTGGGCGGATGAAGGTTTGGATTGAGCCATTTTCGCGGGAATAACGAACAAAGCAACAGCTGGAGAAATCCGGCTGTTTTAATTTTGTGAAACGTCTTGACAACAATTCAGAAGGCGAGTACACTAAAACCATAAAAACATATAAACAAAATATGAAATAGGAGAGACGCATATGGCAAAGATATCGAAGAGCCTGACGGAATTGATTGGAAAGACCCCGCTGCTGGAGCTCTCCAATTATGAAACGAAAAACGGTATTTCCGCAAAGATCGTCGCCAAGCTGGAATACTTTAATCCAGGCGGCAGCGTGAAGGATCGCATCGCGCTCGCGATGATCGACGACGCGGAGCAGCGCGGCATCTTGAAAAAAGGCAGCGTCATCATTGAACCCACCAGCGGAAATACCGGCATCGGTCTTGCTTCCGTCGCGGCGGCGCGCGGCTATCGCATTATTATCACCATGCCGGAGACGATGAGCGTGGAGCGCCGGATTCTCATGCGCGCTTACGGCGCGGAGATCGTGCTCACCGAAGGATCGAAGGGAATGAACGGCGCTATCGCAAAGGCGAAGGAACTCGCGGCGATTACGCCCAATTCGTTTATTCCCGGACAGTTTGATAACCCCGCAAACCCCGCAATTCATCGCGCGACCACCGGCCCGGAGATCTGGGAAGACACGGACGGCAAGGTAGACATCTTTGTCGCGGGTGCCGGTACGGGCGGTACGGTGACCGGCGTTGGCGAATACCTTAAGAGCAAGAACCCGAACGTAAAGATTGTGGTTGTGGAACCCGCCGATTCACCCGTTCTTTCAGAAGGAAGGCCCGGTGCGCATAAGATTCAGGGCATTGGGCCGGGATTCGTACCAAGCGTACTGAACACGAAAGTGTATGACGAGATCATTCCGGTCAAGAATGAGGATGCGTTTGCCACGGCGCGCGAGATCGGCAGGGAGGAAGGCTTGCTCGTCGGCATCTCCAGCGGAGCCGCCGCATGGGCCGCAACTGAGCTCGCCAAGCGCCCCGAAAACGCGGGCAAGACCATCGTAGTGCTCTTGCCGGATACGGGCGAACGGTATCTTTCCACCGCACTATTCGCGGATTTGCAATAATTGAATCAGAACACACGCAAAGAGGCCGCACGTAGCGGCTTTTTTGCTGTTGGATGATGCGGATTGACGCAAGCAGTCATTCAGGTTATGATTTTGATGCGCCGGTCAACGGCGCGTGAAGAAAGGAAACAGACCATGCTTAACGAATTTTCCCGCGCACAATTACTGCTCGGCAAAGAGGCGATGGAGGCGCTCGCGACTTCCCGCGTCGCCATCTTCGGTATTGGCGGCGTCGGCAGCTTCGCGGCCGAAGCGATCGCACGCGCGGGGGTAGGCGCCATCGACGTATTTGACGACGACAAGGTTTGCCTGACCAACATCAATCGCCAGCTCGTCGCGCTGCATTCCACCATCGGTCAAAAAAAGGTCGATGTGATGCGGGCGCGCATTTTGGATATCAATCCGCGCTGTGTGGTCACCGCGCATGCGCTTTTTTACAATGCGGACACGGCGGACGGCGTCGATCTTTCCGTTTACAATTATATCGTCGACGCGATCGATACCGTCTCCTGCAAGCTGCTGCTTATCGAGCGTGCGACGGCGGCAAACGTGCCCATCGTGAGCTGTATGGGCGCGGGCAACAAGCTTGATCCCACACGGCTGGAAGTTGCGGATATCACGAAAACCTCGGTCTGCCCGCTGGCGCGCGTGATGCGAAAGGAGCTCAAAGCGCGCGGAATCGCGCACCTTAAGGTGGTGTATTCGCGCGAAGAGGCGATTAAGCCAGAGGAAGACACAGCGATCAGCTGCAAGACCGGCTGTGTCTGCCCGCCGGGAACCCAGCGAAAATGCACCGCGCGCCGCGCGGTACCCGGCAGCGTATCGTTTGTGCCGCCCGTCGCGGGGTATATCCTCGCGGGAGAAGTGGTGAAAGATATTATCGCGAAACATGCACGTTCCACAGTCGGAAGTATTGCGCCGAACGACGCGGATATGCTAGACTCTTAATCAGAACCGAAAGGAACGGATCATATGCTTTATTACGTCCGGATTCGCTGAACAACGCAGGCAGACGGAAGAAACGCCGGAAACGGCGCTGTTTGTGTTGCTAAGCGGAACGGAACGAGTGAGCGCGTAGATTGCGCATGACCGCGTGTTTTCGTTATGCAACGGCAGACAGAGTACCCTGTCTGCTTTTTTGTTATCGTGACCATATCACGCTGTTCGTACCGTTCGGCGTGGTAAAATAAGCTGTTGATAGGGATAACGAAAGGATTACCATATATGACTCAACCAATGCATTGGAGACGAAAATACTTTACGATACTCTCCGGTCAAGCCATCTCGATGATCACCAGTGGCGTGCTGCAGATGGCGTTGATCTTTTATCTCACGGAGAAGACTGGTTCCGCGCTCGTGCTGTCGCTTGCGACCTTCTTTGGTTTCCTGCCGCAGGCGTTGCTTGGCCCGTTCATCGGCGTTTGGGTCGATCGCTGGAGCAGAAAGGCCGTTATGATCGGTGCGGATCTGTTTATCGCGTTGGCTGGCGTAGGCCTTGCCATCATCGCGCTGAAGATCGAGCCGCCGATCTGGACCGTGCTGGCGATTTTGTTTTTACGCAGCGTCGGTGCCGCATTCCATACGCCCGCGATGTCGGCGGTGACCCCGCTCATCGTGCCGGAGGACATGCTGGTGAAAT
>CAYVAO010000027.1:0-10714 GCA_964448895.1 uncultured Christensenella sp. | reverse complement strand
GATTTGTATATTCCGCGATCGTGAGATCGCGGTAAGCGTTCACCGCGACCGCCTTGAACTGCGCGATGGCTTCGTCCTTCGTCATTGCGCCGGAAACATACGATTTCACGGCGGAGAGGAAGGCGTTGTTGAGTGTTCCGTCATACTGCGTCATCAGATCCGCGGGGATCTTTGCCATAACGCCGTTGTAGAACTCGTAGAGATTCTGTCCGCCGAGGATGGCATCGCCCGGCTCCTGCGCAAGCGCTTCGTCCACGCTCTTGAGTGCGACGTACTCGCCATACTCGCTGGCATACGCCTTGACGGATTCTTCATTCAGCGTGCAATATTGCAGGAACAGCCATGCGAGGTCCTTGTTCTGGCTGCCGTCATAGATGCCGACCCATGTGCCGCCCTTGACATAAGGAACGGGTGCTTCGCACATGGCCCACTGTCCGTTTGTGGTCACGGCGGAGGGCTTGATCAGGAACTGGTAACCCCAGGTGGGCAGAATGTAGCAGAAGCAGTCCGCGCTCTCCACGGCGGCATACCATTCTCCGCTCCACGGATCGCAATTCTTATCATAACCATTATCGACGATCGTCTTGGCCATGTCCATGTATTCCGTCAAGCTCGGGTCGATCGAGAGCTGACCATCCTTAACCCAGCCGCTCGCGCGGTTCGTAAACTCCATGTTCATGATGTCCTGCCAGGTGGCGAACATCTTGATGCCATTTTCAGACATCTTGGCGGCGACTTCCATCATCTAGGCGTTGCTGTTGAGCATTTCGCCGACGGTTGCGGGATCATCGGTGCCGAGGACTGCTTTGGCGATATCGCGGCGATAGATGATGCCGCCCGGGGATGCCTGCCAGCTCAGGGCCTTGATGACGCCCTTGGAATCGGTGCCGATGTTGCGGACGTATTCCCAGATGTTGTCCTTGTATTGATCAACGCCAAACTGACTCAGGTCTGCCCAGTACGGGGTTTCGACCAGGTATTTCACATAGTCGGATTCTCCGGTGAACAGATCCGGCGCTTCGTTTCCGCTGATGGCGGTCGAGAGCTTGGTGAGGAATTCCGAGTTCGGAACGACGGTGACTTCCACCTTGATGTTCGGGTAGATGGCGTTAACGCCTTCCACAAAGCGGGGCAGTGCCTCGCCGGAAGACCAGACGGTGATGGTACCGCTGAGGGTGGCGGGATCGACCGGCGCTTCCGTTGCTTCGGCCGTGGGTTCCGCTGTTGCGGCTTCCGCGGTGTCTGTCGGGGTGGCGACTGCGGCGGGTGTGCTTGCGCAGGCGAACATACCGATCGCCAGAATCAGCGCAAGAACCATAGCAAGTGTTTTTTTCATGGATTCTCTCCTCCTTTTTTATGCTGAAATGCGATTGCATTCAGATCCGATGAGTTTCGATATGCCAAAATGCGATTGCATTCAGGTTCAAAACGGTTCCCGCGCAGCAGCTCTTGTTGATTACCCGCGATAGGGGGCAACGCTCTCGCGCAGGATGATCTCCGGCTCAATCAGCTCTTTGACGCGGGTCTTTCCGCCGTTGAGACGGTTGATCAGTGTTTCTGCCAGACGCATGCCGATCTCGGTAATCGGCTGGTAAACGGTCGTAACGTTCGGGCGAACGAGCAGATCGTGGCCCAATCCGTCGAAACCGACCAGAGACAGATCGGCGGGGATTTTTTTGCCCGCCTTGACGATCGCGTTCGCGGCGCCGATGGCGAGGGTATCCGTTGCGCAAAACACGCCGCTGACGGATGGGTACTCCGTGAGAATGCGCTTCATGGCGCCATATCCGCCCTCGACATTGTTGGCGGCAATGATCTGCGGGCAGTCATGAGGATTGAGACCCGCTTCGTCCAGCGCGCGGCGGAAACCCAGCGCGCGGTCTACGGTATAGTCCTTGTCCTCGTCAACGTTGATCATCGCAATCCGGCGGTGTCCGTTTTCGACAAGCAACTGCGTAATCTTTTTTGCGCCCAGCGTGTTGTCTACGTCGATACAGTCGATATCCGGGTGCTCGGTGTGACCAAAGAGCACGAGCGGACGGTTGCGTTCATGGGTGTATTGATAAATCTGTTTGACTTCGTCCTTTAGTAGACCGGTTGCGATATAGCCGTCGCAAAGGTGCTCGTTATCGAGCGTTCTGCGGATCAGAAACGAGTAGACGTGTTTGCTGAGCACCTCGCTGATGCCTGCCACAAAGTGCATGACGAACGGGTTGGTTAAATCGATCGAAGCGGGAATGTATACGGCGATGATGCCGATCTTGTTGGAAGCCAGCGCCCGTGCCACCGGGTTTTGCACATAGTTGAGTTCTTCCAGCGCGCGCTCCACTTTTTCTCGCGTCGCGGGCTTTACCAGCTCGGGCGTATTGATCACCCGTGAAACGGTGATGGTGGATACTCCCGCAAGACGCGCAACGTCTTCTAGTCTCATCATAATCGACCGCCTTTTCATAATGATAGCGCTATCATTATACCAGAAAAAGAAAAGCGAAAACAATTCGGATTGAAATGTTAGCGCTAACATTTTGAACAACTCGATAGTAACACACGCGTTTTCCAAAAGCAATACCGGAAATAAAAATCTTTTTCCTCCGGGAAAGTGGTTTCGGCTGGAAAAGATTAAAATCGTGCAATAAAATATCTTGAAATCATACAAGAGACCGGAACCAAAAAAGAGCGCTTCCTGTACTATAATAGGGATAGGGAATGACACTTCTTTGCATTCATCCTGCGCTTTGCCCGTTTCGGGCGGCGAAAAACAGATCCAACCAACGCACACATCCGGGAGAATTATGAAAAAACCGATCATACGCGGCTCTATTCGTAAAAAACTGTTTTTCAGTATGCTGCTGTTGAGTGTTTGCATCACAGCGGCGGTCACGCTGGTCGCGCTGCTGAGCACCTACAGCACCATGCGCGAGCAGCTGATCTACGACAGGCGCACCAACATCGGCTGGCTGGAAAACCGGCTCTATTTAGAGACGAAGAACGATATGAACCGCTTTTACCAGTTTGAGGTCGATAAGACGCTGAAAAACGAAGTGCTCGCCTGGTATGCGCAGGGGAACGATGCGGATTACTCCGCCAAGCTCGGGCTGATCAACGCGCTGAATTCGATCATCAGCCTCGACAGCAATATCAACTCTATCGATCTGTTCAATCTCGGCAACGACACCGTGCTTCGTGCGCAGCGCTCCGGCGCGAGCTTTACACAAACGGGCGATCTGCTGAACGCATGGAACGCGCGGGATAACGATCTGCAGACCAATACCGTCTATCTGCGCGACGGGCGCGAGATCGTAGCATACCACGAAATCTATCGCTTCGAGGACACCCGACCGATTGCATTGATCGCGATACATCAGCGGCAATATAAGATGCAGGACATTCTGGCCGACATCAAGATTACGCCAAACGAGTCGATCTTCATCTACAACGATCAAAACGATCTGATCGTGGCAAACCTTGGAGAAAACGGGGAGACCGCGCAAAACCAGTCGCTCGAAGTGATGCAGAAAATCGCGGTTAGCGCCAGCAGGGAAACGGTGCAGGACGGTAACTTCTGGTTTTATCGCGCAGTCAACGGCGGCAAACTGCGCATTTTACTCGTCGTTGCCGATCAGGCGATCGTTTCCTCTCTGCAAAAGACGCTGCTTGCGGGCATCTTTGTGTTCATCGCAGCGGTCGCAACCGCGGTAGGCGCTTCTGCAGCGTTTGCAAGGCTCCTGTCAAAGCCGCTGATCGAGCTTGCGTCGAGCATGGGAAACATCCGGCTGGATAGCTCCCAGCACATGGCGCGCAGCGAGCGGGACGACGAGATAGGATTGCTGCAAAACAGCTTTGCCGACATGGCGGAGCGAACGCAAAACCTGATTGCGAGCGAGTATATCGCGAAGATTGAGAAGCGAAACGCGCAGCTCCGCGCGCTGCAAGCGCAGATCAACCCGCATTTTCTCTACAATACACAACAGGCGGTCGGTGGAATGGCACTCAAGCACGAGGTGCCGGGCATCTATGAGGTCACACTCAATCTGATCGATATCATGCGCTATTCGCTCAATTTTTCGAAAGACCGCGTGCGGTTGGGTGACGAGCTGAAATACCTGCAAAGTTATCTTCAAATTCAAAATCTGCGCTTTGGAAGAAGGCTCGACCTCGCGTTTGACGCGCCGGAGGAATGCTTTGAGTATCTGGTTCCAAAGTTGATTTTGCAGCCGCTGGTGGAAAACTGCTTTGAACATGGGCTTGCGGAGCGCGCCGGACGTTGGGTTGTGACCATACGGGCGGCGGTCGCCGGGGACGATCTTTACCTGACGGTTGTGGACAACGGGGTGGGGATTCCTGCGGAGAAGCTGGAGCAGATTCGCGCGGCTCTGGAGAGTGGAACGGATTCCTCCCTGCGCGGGGCGGAGCATATCGGGCTGACAAACGTCAACGCGCGCATTCGCCTGATGTTTGGCGGCGAGGATTACGGACTGACGATCGACAGCGATCCGGAAACGGGAACGAGCATCACCGTGCGCCTGCGCGCGGTGAAGGAAGGCGAGGGGAACGATGGCGCACTATAGCGTGGTGATTATAGACGACGAGCCTTGGACGCGGGAAGTCGTCCGGCGATTGGGCCGCTGGAGCGAGCTGGGGCTGACCATCGTAGGCGAGGCGTCCGATGGCGATCTGGGTTTAGAGATGATCCGCGAACTACAGCCCGATCTCATTTTAACCGATGTGCGTATGCCGTATCTCAACGGCATCGATCTAATCAAGACCATTCGCGCGGAAGGGAACGACGCGCAGGTGATCTTTTTCAGCGGATATGACGATTCCAGCTATATCAGAAGCGCGCTTCGCCTTGGCGCGGACGATTATCTGCTCAAGCCGATCAAGCCAAGCGAACTAAACGAACGCCTCGAAAAGAGCGTGGAAGAGCGTAAACGGAAGCAGACGGAGACGAGCGAAACCGGCGCGGTGTTGGCAAAAGCGCCGGGGTTTATAAACGCGGCCTGGGCGAAACCGTTTTATCTGCTCTGCGGGGAACTGCAACTGGCGCTACAGGCGGGCGAGGCCGCTGCGGTTGAAAAAAAGCTTGGCGAGATGCGCGCTTTAATCGTACAAAACGAAGGGGACGCACCGCGCAGCAGCTCGCTGATACAGGTGTATTATGCGATCATGGGAACGCTACAACGCTATATTTCCGACAACGGGTACAGCGTGGACGAGGTGTTTGGCAAAAGCGACACCGCGTTTGTATTCGGCAGGGAGAGCACCTGCGCGGCGCTGTTTCGCTTTACGCAGGATTTGCTCGTCACCGCGATTGAGCGCGTCTCCGACCTGACCCGTAACAGCACAAAGCTCAATCTGGAGGCGGTGCGTGAGTTCGCAAAGGAGAGCTACACGCGCGGGATTACGCTGGAAGAGACTGCGGCGCATTTTTTCGTGACAAAAGAATACCTGAGCAAGGTGTTCAAAATGAAGTTTGGAGAAGGATTCTCCGAGTACGTGACAAAGCTTCGCATGGAGCGCGCACTGCGGCTCATGAGCGAATACGACATCGCAATCAAGGATATCGGCCCCGCCGTCGGCTACTTTGACACCGCGCATTTCTACCGCGTTTTTAAAAAACACTTCGGCTTTACGCCGGGTCAAATGCGGGCCGCATTAAATATAAGCAATCAAGCAGATCAAGAATAGCAAATGAAAAACAACCTCGGGTGAGATATGTTTGTAGCACAGGTCTACAACATCATATCTGAATGGGAGGAATCACAATGAAAAAGGCAATTACCGTAACCTTGGCGTTGATGCTCGCGTTCTCCATGTTCGCTTGCGCTTCCGCCAGCACACCTGCTGCGACTACGGAAGCAACCACCGAAGCCACCGCAGCCCCCGCGGAAAGCACAGCGACGCAAGCGGCGCCCCGCGAAGCGGAGCTCAACATCATGATGAGTTTTCCGCAGTACATGGATCAATGGGAAACCTATTGCAAGCAGTTCGAAGCAAAAGTGCTTGCCGAGCAGAACATCAAGCTCAAGATCAATCTGGAAATGCCCAGCTCCGATCAATACGAAAGCGTTTTGCAGGCGCGCTTGACGGGCGACGATGCGCCCGATCTCTACACGATCCATTGCAACAACCTCAAGGTTTATAACGAAGCCGGCAATCTTGTCGACCTCTCCGGCCAGCCCTTTGTGGACAAGCTTTACGAGAACGTTCGCGATACCGTCACGGTTGATGGAAAGGTGCTTGCCGTTCCGATCGAGTCCATGGCATGGGGCGTGCTCTACAACAAGAAAATCTTTGCCGAGTGCGGCCTGACCGCGCCGAAGACGCTGGATGATCTGAAGAACATCGTCTCCGTTCTGGAATCCAAGAGTTACACGCCGTTCATGCTGGCGTATCAGGAACAGTGGGTGCCGCAGCTGATGACAGCGCTCGCGCTCGGCGGCAAAGTGTCCGGCGACGTGACGGACTGGGTCGAGCGGATGTACAAAGACGCAGGCTCCTAAGAAGAAGTGCGTGAAATCTACGACGTGATCGATCTGATCATGCAGCACGGAACCGACCGCGCGATGGAAGAGGGTTCGCAGGCGGGCGCCGCGGACTTTGCAAACGGCAAGGCCGCCATGTTTGTGCAGGGCACCTGGGCCGCGGGTACCATCCTCGAAACCAACCCGGACTTTGAGCTTGGCGTATTCGCGCTGCCGGTCAACAACAACGAAAACTGCACGCGCGTTAACCTCTCGACCTCGACAACGCTTGTCGTGCACCCCTCCAGCAAGGAGATGGATCTCGCGCTTGCGTTTGCGAACTACGTGTTGGATGATAACGATTCTTCCGCGCTGTTCCAGAGCTGCACGTTTAACCCCATCGCTACCTGCCATACGTTTGAAGCAGCCTCCTGGGTTGCGGATGCCTCCGCCTATGTTGCCGCAGGCCGCGCGTATCAGGACCTCGTGCTGCCCAGCGCCGTAACGGACGAGCAGGGTAAACTGCTGCAGGAGTACTACGTTGGTTCCGTGACGGTCGATCAGTTCATCGCCCGTATGGACGAAGTATTCAAGCAGGCGAACGCGCTGAACTAAAAAACAGACAATACCGTGACCGAGAGGGACGAAAGTCCCTCTCTTTTCGAAAATGCGGAACATCGAAACGGATCCGTATCGCAGGAGCCGATCCAAAAACACCTCCGTTCGCATGGAACCGGAGATTGAGGGAAATCGTATGAAAACAAGTTCAGCGCAACTCGCTGTCAAAAGCAAGGCGCGCAAGCAAAATCTGTCGCTGTTGATCTTCACGCTGCCGGCGCTCATCGTCTACGCAGTGTTTAAGCTGTATCCGGCGATTTTTGGTATTTACTATGCCATGACGGATTGGAACGGCGTAAACAAGTCGGGTTCGTTCGTTTGGCTGAGCAACTTCGCCCGCGCGCTGCAGGACACCTATTTCTGGCAGTCGATTCTATTTACGTTCAAATACGTCGCCGTTATGGTCATCGTCGCAAACATCATCGCGCTGACGCTCGCGGTCGCGATCGAGTCGCGCAAGCATGCGCGCGGCGTATTCCGCACGGTGTTTTACCTGCCGAATATGATCAGTATGGTCATCGGCGGATATATGTGGATGTTTATCTTCACTAAGGTACTTTACTATCTCGCAGACAACTATAACGGCTTTTCGTTTTTAGATCATATGTGGATCGGCGATCCCAATTACTCCTTTATCGCGATCATCATCGTCGCGGCATGGGGCTCGGTCGGGTATCTGATGATCATCTACATGGCGGCGTTGCAGGGCGTACCCGCCAGCATGAAGGAAGCAGCGGAGCTGGACGGCGCAAACGCCTGGCAGCGCTTCTGGCAGGTGGAGTTTCCCATGATTCGCCACGCGGTGACCATCTGCGTGTTTTGGACGCTCAACGGCGCGTTTCAGGTGTTCGACGTGATCTATACGCTCACGGGCGGAGGTCCCGGGCGGGCGACGCAGTCCGCGGCGATCAACATCTACGAAGAAGCATTTCGCGGAAACATCCAATACGGTTATGCGACCGCGAAATCGACGCTGCTGTTGATCATTGTGCTGGCGATCACCGCGGTGCAGCTAACGGTGATGAAACGGAGGGAGGAGGAGCTATGAAAAAGAGGAAACTGATCTCGGCGGGTGTCTATCTTTTCCTGGTTCTCTGCGCGCTGTTCACGCTGGCTCCGCTGCTGCTTGCTCTGATCAACTCGTTTAAGTCAAACGGTGAAATCCTCACGAATGTGCTCTCCCTGCCGAAAGCGCTCACGGGCGAAAACTATGTCCGAAGCTTTGGCAAAATGCACTATCTGCAAAGCCTCGGGAACACACTGTTTCTCGCGGTCGGCGGCGTAGGGCTGATCATCCTGTTTTCGGCTCTCGCGGGTTGGAAGCTCTGCCGCACGAAAACAAGATTATCTAAGTTCCTGCTCTCGCTGTTCGTGTTCTCGATGCTGATTCCGTTTAGTTCGATCATGATCCCCCTGTATAAGGTCGTACTGGCGTTGAAAATCAAGAATTCGTTGCTGGGCTTGTGCTTTGTCTATGCCGGCCTTGGCGTGAGTATGGCGATTTTTCTGTATCACGGCTTCGTCAAGGGCATCCCGAAGGAACTGGAGGAGGCCGCGGCGATCGATGGTTGTTCCCCGCTGCAAACCTTCTTTCGGATCGTGTTTCCGATGCTCAAGCCGGTAACGGCAACGATCTGCATCACCAACGTGCTCTGGATTTGGAACGACTTCCTGCTGCCGCTGGTGATCCTCTCCGACAATAAAAAATACACGCTGCTGCTTTCGACGAACACGTTGTTTGGTCAGTATAGCTCGGATTGGTCGGCGATCCTGAGTGCGCTCGTGATCGCGGCGCTGCCGGTCATCGTGTTTTACGCGCTGCTGCAAAAACAGATTTTAAAGGGAATTACGGACGGAGCGATGAAGGGATGAAGAACGAATTTCTGGTTTGCCGGTCAAATGAGATGTACTGCGGGGAAGAGCGCGTGCTATTGCGCGGGTTCGGCCTTGGCGGATGGTTGCTGCCGGAAGGCTATATGTGGCAGATGGAAGGCAAATACGACCGCCCGCGTAGAATGGAACAACTGATCGAAACCCTTTGCGGAACGGAGTATGCGACATCGTTCTGGGAGCGCTACGAAAGCAGCTATGTCACGCGCGAGGATATCGAATGGATCGCAAGTCTGGGCTTCAACTCAGTTCGCCTGCCAATCAACGCTAGAAGATTGTTTCGCTTTTCGAGCGGAAAAGCCGCGTTTGTGCCCGAAACGCTCGACTGCATCGACCGGTTGATCGACTGGTGTAGAACGTATGGAATCTACGTGATTTTGGACATGCACGCGGCTCCCGGCGGGCAGACCGGGCAGAATATCGACGACAGCGAGAAAGATCTACCGGAACTCTTTTTGGTTTCGGAGTATCAGGAAAGTCTCTGCGCCGCGTGGGAACTGCTTGCGCAACGATACGCAAAAGAACCCGTGGTAGCGGCATATGACTTATTAAACGAGCCGTTGCCGGACTTCTTTCGGCAATACAACGACGGCGTGCTTCCGCTATACCGGCGGCTGATTGCGCGGATTCGTGCGATTGATCCAAACCATATGATCATGCTGGAAGGCGCGCATTGGGCGACGGATTTTTCCGTGCTGGACGACATGACCCGCGAAGAGGCGGCGGACAATATCGCGCTCCAGTTTCACCGGTATTGGAGCGCGCCGGACGAGGAAAGTCTGGATCGTTATGTTGCCGCGGCAAAGCGATTGGATGTTCCACTGTATCTCGGAGAGAGTGGAGAAAACAACTTGGATTGGTATACCACGATGTTCCCGCTCTGCGAGCGGCTCAATATTGGCTGGTCGTTTTGGAGCTATAAGAAGATGGCTTGCGACAACTCTCCGGTTACGTTTACGCGACCCGCCGGGTGGGATCGATTGATGGATCACATTAAAAACGGAACAGAGACAGAGATTGAACAAACGGAAGCGCAACGCATCTTTGACGAGTTTCTATCGTGTGTCGCAAAACCGGTTTGGAATACCCGCGTGATCGGCGCGCTAACCCGCACACCACCGTTCCGTTTGCCTTGCGAGGCGTTTGACGCGAGTCAAATCGCGAGCAGACGGATCGACGGCGCTGTATTGCGTATGCGCGAGCGCGCAAGTCTTCTCTTTCGCGACGGGCACGTTGGCGAGACGGACTATCGACGCCTCAAAGGAGAGCCGCAGCCGGAGAGCGAAACCGTCGTCGTGCGCCTGAGCGCCGGGGCTGCGCTCGATTTTTTTGTCCATATTCCACCGCCACCCTGCCATGCACCACTGTTGGTCGATGGTGAGGGAGGGTTTACGGGGACGAGTAACGGAAATCCTGCGGCTTGTAAGCGCGTAGGTGCCGGAGAATATGAATTCACCTTGCAGGATGCGGGAAAGATCACGTTGTCAATTCTCTGTACGCATGGGCGGATTGACGCCGACCGGATCGAGTTCCGGTAGGGGAAATGCTGGTTGGATGCATCCATAAACGATGGCGAATGAGAGAGGTTGCTTTTACGAGCAGCCTCTTTTGCTATCGCTCCGTCCTAATATAAGCACTGCGCTTTTTGTGGTTTTGCATTGCAATTCGATCAAACAACGACTAGACCTAGCCTCGCTGTGATTTGACACACAACCTAATTTTGGCATTCTTCCCGAAAAAAA
>CAYVAO010000026.1:8861-10727 GCA_964448895.1 uncultured Christensenella sp. | reverse complement strand
AAAGATCGTCACGTCGGCACCGATGATGGCGGTTTCGCCGATCACCACACCAACGCCGTGATCAATGAACAGGCGTTTGCCAATCGTCGCGCCCGGATGGATGTCGATGCCAGTAGTAAAGCGGCACCATTCCGACGTCATGCGCGCGAATAGGTGCATGCCGTGGCGATAATACCAGTTTGCCCTGCGGTGTATGCGCACCGCGCGAAACCCCGGGTAGCAGAGCATGACCTCCCAGATAGATTTTGCGGCGGGATCGCGTTTTAAGACCGCCTGCAGATCGCTTTTCAGCGTTTTGAACATATCGTTTGCGTTTCCTTTCACGAAGCGTTTTGTTTTCTTGCTCCGTTAGCACATAAAACAAGCGCAACCATCATAAAGACGATTGCGCATCGCGGTTCCACTTTATTTGAAGAACCCGAAAGGATTCTTCCACTCAAGGCTGTAACGCAGCTGCTGCGTCCGCCGATACTCGGCCGGTTACTTCCGGCTCTTTGTCGGCGGCGGCTCTCGGAAGGCACTTCGGCGGCTCTGGTTCGGGTCGGCTTTCAGCCGGTGACCAACCCTCTCTTGGAACGCGGTGAGGTTCGCTTACTCTTTTCCGATAAAACGCCTGTTTCGTTTTTGATTATGTCTTAGTTTATGGTAAATTCCGCTCAATTGTCAATATGGAATGTGACTTTCTCACAAAGCTGTTACAGTTGTTTTCCCGACATTCCCCCTTGTCAAATCGCCATTTCTGGGCGATAATAAATTGTTTATCGATATTATAGAGGTTGTCGAGGAGATTTTGGTTATGAGAATGAGCGAATTGATTGGCGAGCGTTACAAAGAAAAGCCCGCGGACTGCACGGTAGAGAGCCATGCGCTGATGGTGCGCGGCGGCTATATCAAGCAGGTCAACACCGGCGTCTATACGCTTCTGCCGCCGGCAAGACGCATCACGCAAAAAATCGAGCGCATCATTCGCGAAGAGATGGACGCAATCGACGGGCAGGAAGTACTCTTCCCCGTCGTACTGCCCGCCGATCTTTGGAAGGAGAGCGGCAGATTTACCAGCGTCGGCAAAGAGCTGGTTCGCCTGACCGACCGCTGGGGCGCGGATATGGTGCTCGGCATGACGCACGAGGAAGCCGCGGTTCATCTCGCGCGGGACGCCGCCAAGAGCTACGCCAAATATCCCTTTATGATCTATCAGATTCAGACCAAGTTCCGCGACGAGCCCCGTGCGCGCGGCGGACTGATTCGCGTACGCGAGTTTACGATGAAGGACGCATACTCCTTCCACACCACGCAAGCGGATTTGGAAGCTTATTATGAACGCTGCTATGTGGCATACGAGCGGATCTTCCAGCGCGCGGGCTGTAAAAACGTCATCGCCGTACTCTCCGATTCCGGCATGATGGGCGGTCGCGTGTCGCATGAATTCATGCTGCTCACCGCAATCGGTGAAGATACACTGGTCATCTGCGACAACTGCGATTTCAAGGCAAACATCGAAGCCTGCGCCAGCGTGGTGGATAATTCCACCCTGTCCGCAACGGAAGAGCTCGCACTTGTGCCCACGCCTGAAATGGCGACCATCGAGGAAGTCGCGGGTTATCTGCATAAGCCGCATAACGCGACCTGCAAAGCCGTCGTCTACCAGCGCAACGCAGACGACAGCTATGTCATCGCGTTTGTACGCGGAGACCTTGAGGTGCACGAAACCAAGCTTCGCAACACCATCGGCGCGGAGATTCACCCCGCCGTTATCACACCCGAGAGCGGCATCGTCGCGGGCTTCATCGGTCCCAAAGGGCTCGACTCCAAGAAGATTACCGTGCTGTTCGACCGCTCGCTGGAAGGCATCGGCGCCCTCGTCTG
>CAYVAO010000026.1:0-8851 GCA_964448895.1 uncultured Christensenella sp. | reverse complement strand
CCCGCAGCTGACTCTCAGCAACGGCATTGAGGTCGGCAACATCTTCCAGCTGGGAGATAAGTACCCCAAGAGCATGACCATGCAATATCTCGATGAGAACGGCACATTGCAATACCCCATCATGGGTTGCTACGGCAGCGGCGTAGGCCGACTCGCCGCGAGCGTCTGCGAAGAGAGTCATGATGATTACGGCCCCATCTGGCCGATCAGCATCGCACCCTGGGAAGCGCAGATCTGCGTGCTCCGCGCAGATCAGGAAGAGCCCAAACGCGTTGGCGAAGAGCTTTATGCCGCGCTGCAGAAAGCCGGTGTGGAAACGATTATCGACGATCGCGCCGTCAGCGCAGGCGTTGTCTTCTCGGAAGCCGATCTCATCGGTGCGCCGATTCGCCTGACCGTCAGCCCGAGAAATCTTGCAGACGGCATGATCGAGCTCACCACGCGCGACAAGCGCGTCAAGCGGCAGGTGCCGGTTGCGGAGGCGCTCAGCGCAGTTCTCGCGCTGAAAGCCCAACTTTTCGCCGAGATCATGGAAAAATAACGCTCCACAAACGAACTGCAAAACAAACGCCGCGAGAATCCTCTCGCGGCGTTCTTGAGTATCGACAAACTCTACAAGGGGGTATGGGGGATTCGAAAATCCCCCATCTTCCAATCAAATTCGGCGATTCATTCGCCGAATTTGATTAAAATGGCGCGATAAGCGGCATTTTTTCTCACAGTAAAAACCCATCGGCGAAGTCCGAAGGACTTTGTCGATGGGCTGGGCTCCCGCAAGGGAGCTTTTTCTGTGTTAAAATAGTATAGTAGAATAGAAACAAAGAATTCCTATATCAAGTAAGGAGCCGACGGATGCCGAAACTGCCGGAAGCATATGTTACACGCATGCGCGCGCAATTGGGCGAGGCGGAGTTTTCCGCCTACCTGCGCGCAATGGAGGAATCGTCCCGCCGCGCGCTTCGCGTGAACACACTCAAGACCACGATACAAAGCTTTGCCGCGGATGCGGACTTTCTGCTGACGCCGACCGGTATCTTGCCGGAGAGCTTCTTTTTTGAGGATGAGGTCGCGATCGGCCGTCATGTGCTGCATGCAGCCGGACTTTGCTATGTCCAGGAACCCGCCGCGCAAGCGCCCGCGCCGCTGACAAAGACGAAACCTGACATGACGGTGCTGGATCTTTGCGCAGCGCCGGGCGGAAAGACGACCCAACTCGCCGCTATGATGCAAAACACCGGCTTGCTCGTTGCCAACGAGCCGGTGCGTAGCCGCGCAGAGGTGCTGGTTGGCAACTTAGAGCGGATCGGGGTAACCAACGCGCTTGTGACCTGCATGCGTCCGGACGCGCTGGCGGCGGCGCTCGGCGCGAGCTTTGATGTGGTGCTGGTCGATGCGCCGTGTTCCGGCGAGGGCATGTTTCGCAAGGACGAAACCGCGATTATGGAGTGGTCGGAGGAGCATGTGCTCTCCTGCGCCGCTCGTCAATGGCAGATTCTTGAGAGCGCGGCTCGCCTTCTCAAGCGCGGCGGGCGGCTCGTCTACTCCACCTGTACTTTTTCGCGGGAAGAAAACGAGAACGCGATGGAATCCTTCTGCGCCGCGCATCCGGATTTTTCGCTGCTGGAATCGCGGCGGATGTATCCGCATTCGTCCGCGGGAGAAGGCCAGTTTATGGCGGTACTGGTTCGCGCGGAGGGAGCAGGTCAAAATGCCGCACCGTTTACGAGCACTGTTGGCGAACGGATACCGGCGTTTGAGACGTTCTGGCGCGAAACGTTTGTAATCGATCCGCCAAAGGCGATGCTGCTGCCGGACGGGCGCGTGCTGATTCCACCGCAACGGATTCCGAAAGAGCTCAAAAACCTGCATATCGTTCGCGCGGGCGTGCTCGCGGGAGAAGTGAAAAACGGCAGGTTCACGCCGGATCATGCCCTCGCGATGGCGTATCCTGCCGGCGCGTTTCGCGCGTGCGCAACGCTGTCCGGCGACGAGATTTTGTGTTTTCTCGCGGGCGAGACCGTGGTGTGCGACGATGCGCTCGCCGGTTGGTGTCCCGCCGTCGCATGCGGACATCCTGTCGGTTGGGGGAAGGCGGTGTACGGCGTGCTGAAAAACCATATTCCCAAAGGACTGCGCATCCGCTGACTTCCTTATTAAAGAAGCAATAGAACTGAACTGTTTCCGGGAATTTGATATGAACGTTATAAAAGACAGAAAAAGAAAATTCAAAGCGATCTTTTTTGATCGCGACACTACGCTGATCTCTGGCGATCCAGCGTTGCGGGCGCAGCGTGCGCAAATGATCGAGCGGTGGTCGGGAAAGGCGCTGGATGTGCCGCAGGATCTGTTCTCTCGTTTGCTGGGGGAACGCCAACTATTGACCGTTGAAAACGAAATCGCGTTTTGGAAGATATATTTTGCCGAACTACTGCGTTCGCAAGGCGTGACGGAGGAAATCGGTGCTCGCGCGGATGCGCTGTTTAACGCCTACTGGCTCAAAGGCGGTGTGGTTTATCCCGAGACGATTCCGGTGCTGGATTGGTTTGCTTCGCAGGGCTACCGTTTGGGCGTGATCAGCGATACGTTTCCTTCGCTCAAGCTTACTTTGGAGGCGGTGGGCTTGGCAGATTATTTCTCGTGTTTCGTGTGCGCCGATCAGGTCGGGGTCATGAAACCGGAACCGTTGATCTATCAGACGGCCTTAAACTTGCTTGGGGTTTCAGCCGAAGAGAGTTTGTATGTGGATGATTACGCCGTGGAAGCGGACGGCGCGCGGAATTTGGGGTTTACCGCGTTTCATATCTGCCGCAATACGAAACCGGCACAGGATTGGGACATCACGTCGCTGCATCAAATCGTTGAGTTTTTGAATGAAATTACTTGATTGAAATTTTACCCTAAGCACTACTGATCGATTTGGATTTCATTACACAGGGGCTTATAAGGCGTTTTTTTGTCGGAAAATTTTCAGAATCGCTCGATAGTTTGCCGCATTGTTAACGTAAACGGACGATATACTCGGTGCATGAAGAATCACGGACAAGGAGTGAAGATTGAAATGCATAGAGGAAAACTTTACGCAATACTGGGCGTTTTTACGGCGGCTGTATTGGCGATGTCGGGGTGTTCAACCACGACCGACAGCAATACCGCCACACAGACTGCGAGCGCGACAAACGCCGCGCAGCAGACCGTTAGCAGCGACGCGATCTATGTGCAGGTGCAGAGTGTGGAGAACGGCACCATCACCGCGCTTGTTGGTACGATGAGCCAACCTTCCGGTCAACCGGACGGCGCGACGCAGCAGCAGGGCACGCCGCCTCAGCAACCTTCCGGTGACAGCGCGACGCAGCAGCAGGGAACGCCGCCGCAGCAACCTTCCGGTGACAGCACAACACAGCAGCAGGGTACGCCGCCGGATCAATCATCCGGCAGCAACGATCAATCCACACCGCCGGAGATGCCGTCGGGCGATGGCACGCAGCAAGGCGGCCCGGGCGGCGCAGGCGGCATGATGGGCTTTACCGCGGGAACAGAGACGATCACCTTTACGGTGAGTGATGCGACGGTTGTCTCCAAACAAAACGGGCCGGAGTCCGCAACAGCCGCCGTATCCGACATCGCGGTCGGAGATATTTTAGCCGTGACGCTTTCAAGCAGCAACGCTGCCGAAACGATTGTGATCCAGTCGGCGGGCGGCGCGCAGGACGCTTCGGCACAAGGCGGGCAGCCGGGCGCGAACTTTGGCGGCAGCGACACGGTCACCAACGGAACCGCGGCGACGACGATTGACACCGATACAACGATCGACGGACAGGCGTATGCTTCCAGCGGGGACGACGAAAATGCGCTTCGCGTAGACGGCGCAACGGTGACGCTGAGCAACATTACGGTGGATAAGACGGGCGGTGCCTCCTCCAACACCGAAAATGGTGATTTCTACGGTATGAACGCGGGTTTGCTCGCTACAAACGACGCAACCGTCACCATTTCGGGCGCAACGGTGACGACCAATGCGGTCAATGGAAACGGCGTATTCAGCTATGGCACGGGCACAACCGTCAATATCTCGGACTCAAAGATTCGCACCAGCATGAATAACTCCGGCGGAATTCAAACCACCGGCGGGGCGACGATGAACGCCACCAATCTGGATGTTGAAACCAGCGGCAATTCCGCGGCGGCAATTCGCTCCGATCGCGGCGGCGGAGATGTGAACGTATCGGGTGGCACTTATGTGTCAAATGGTACGGGCAGCCCCGCAATCTATAGCTCAGCGGATATTTCCGTGGATAGCGCAACGCTGACGGCAAACGCTTCCGAGGCAGTCGTGGTGGAAGGCAAGAACTCCGTTACGCTCAACAATGTTACCCTTTCCGGCAACATGCAGGCGAGCACGGACGCGAACGAAAACGTACACAACATCATGCTTTACCAGAGCATGTCCGGCGATGCGGAGGTTGGGCATTCCAGCTTTACGGCAACGGGTGGCAGCATTCTTGCCAATGCGGGGGACATGTTCTACGTAACCAACACGACCAGCACGATCTCTTTGACCAACGTAGCGCTGACGCTGGCAAATGAAAACCTGTTGACCGTCTCCGGCAACAGCAGCTCCCGCGGTTGGGGCACGGCTGGCGCAAACGGCGGCATCTGTACCTTCCTAGCGACGCAGCAAACGATCAACGGGATAATCACGGTGGATAGCATCTCCAGTCTGGACTTCCAGCTTGCGGATGGGTCCATATTCACCGGATCGATCAATCCGACCGGAGCCGCAGGCACGGTGAGTGTTACGCTCGGCAGCGGGTGCCAGTGGGTGCTCACGGGCGATAGCTACATCACCTCGTTTACGGGAGATGTGAGCGGAATCGTGACCAATGGCTACACCGTTTATGTGAACGGAACGGCGATTACCGACTAATCGACCGGCGATCAAGCAAGGCGCGGGGGGAATCACCCTCGCGCCTTGTTGCATTTCACAGACGAAATGTGACGTTTTTGTGTAGCATCCATATTTTCGTTCGGTGACCCCCGATTCATGTGCACTTCTTTCGTATCTAGATAGTGTCCGGATACGAATCCGGCGCAATCATCGGATAAGGAGATCATACAAATATGAAAAACCATCCAAATCGAGCACACAGAATCGGCATGCGCATGCGCGCAAAAAGAACCATCGTTGCGATGATCGCAATTCTCATGACGCTTGCGCTTTGTACAACGGCGCTTGCGGATAACGGCAGAGGCGGCGGCAAGCCCGAAGGACAGGGAACCGGTACCCAGACCCAGCCGGGCGGCGGAACGGATCACGGCAGTTCCACCGCGCCGGGACAAAAAGACAAACGCAACGCGCAGGCGGAAGGCTTAAATACAGATAAAATTGAAGAAGCAATCGCCGCGCTAACCGACGAGGACGCAAAGGCGAGCCTGACCACATTGCTCAGCGCGTATGTGGATGCATGGACGGCGAAACAGGAAGCGATACAGGCAAACAGCACGACTGACCTTTCGACGCTGACCGACGCGATGACAGCGGCTAAAACCGCGCTCGACACCGCGCTGGAAGCCGCGGGCATCTCGACCGATACCCTATACGGAGTTCCGGAAGAAGCAAAGGACGGAACCGGCAAGATGAACAACCGTCCTGCGCTGGATACGGACGAAATCGAAGCCGCGATATCCGCGCTTGACGATACCAATGCGGACAAAGCAACCCTGACCGGGCTGCTCTCCACCTACGAAGCAGCGCTTGCGGCGCAGGCCGCGGCGGACACCACCACGCTGACCGACGAGGAGATTCAGGCCCTTGCGGACGCGGTGCAGAGCGCGGAAAGTGCGCTGCTGGAAGCCGCGCGTAGTGCGGGCGTGATCGGCGGAAACGGACGCGGACAGTTTGTCAGCGGCTATGCTTACGGCAAAGCGGAGATGGATGTGGACACGATCTCGGCGCAGATTGCCGCGCTGGACGACACAAATGAAAACAAAGCGAAGCTGAGCGAGCTGCTGACCGCTTACCAGAGCGCGCTGACAGCGGAACAAAACGCGGACGAGAGCACGCTCAGTGAAGCGGAGATTGAAGCCTTACAGCTGGCGACCGACGCCGCAGCGGACGCGCTGAAGGAAGCGATGGAGAACGCGGGACTGGATACCCAGATTCAAAACCGCGCACAGGAGCAAAAGGATTTCGGATTCCAGATCGTTTCCGGCGACGGTACGTCTGAAGACGGAAACAGCGGAGTCATCACCTCCTTCTTCGATTGGCTCAAATCCCTTTTTGAGTAAGCGAGACGAAAAGCGCGGCGCATGAAAACGCAAGTCGCGCTTCTGAAATCACGTTTCGCGTGATACGATATTGCTGCGGGGAGCGCGTCTCCCCGCGGCAAACAGAATGCATGCGAAGACAGACATGCAGGAAACGGATCAACTAGGCGGCATGGGCTTTCGCGAATCTGCGCTCGCGCTCCGCGCACAGTCGGATGAACGCGCGCGCGAAGAACTCATTACCCGGCAGGAAAAGAACATTCTTCGAATCGCATCCCGCGCAAAGCACCGCTTTGTGACGAAGAGCGACGATGAATGGGCGATTGCTTTGTGCGCCTTTTCGCACGCGATCGACACCTATCGGGCGGAGAACGGCGCATTTACAACCTATGCGGAGGTGCTGATTCGCCGCAGCCTCATCGACGCGCATCGCGCGGAAGCGAAATATGCGCAGGAACTCTCCGTTTCGCCGGATTTGTTTGACGGCAACGTCGAAGAAGGACAGGAGAATCCCGTGCTCGGCGCAACGCTTCAGGCGAGCGAGCGCGCCGCGGATACCACCCTGCGGGACGAGATTCTTGCCGCAAACGAGGCGCTGCAACGGTACGGGTTCCGGTTTTATGATCTAACGAGCTGTTCGCCCAGCCGCGAAAACTCCCGCGAGGCATGCTTTCGCGCGGCGGAGGCGATCGTCAACTGCGAAGAAGTCTTTTTACAGTTTGTGAAGTCAAGGCAACTGCCGGTCAAGTTTCTGGTCCGGCAAAACGAGATTCCCGAAAAGTTGATCGAGCGATACCGGAAATACATCATTGCGGTCGTTGTGATCTATGCAGGGGATTATCCAGCATTACAAGAATACATTCATTTGGGTCGGGGGAAACAGGTATGAAGGAGCAGAAGAGCGCGATCATCGTTGAAATACGCGGTGCTTTTGCTGCGGCGTTGCGAGAGGACGGCGTGTTTGTACGCATTCGCAACGCGGGATATGAAATAGGTGAGTCGGTGTCGCTGGAGCAGGATGAGCTGCCCGAAAAGATCGCGCAGCCAAAGCGCAAGCGCACGCGTTTTACCGCGTATGCCGGGATGGCGGCGGGGTTTCTCTTGCTGTTGCTTGGCGGGTTTAAGGGTTACACCACTCCGGTCGGCGTGGTGAGCCTGGACGTGAATCCCTCGATCGAATACTCCATCAACTATTTTGACAAAGTGTTGGGTATCACCGCGGTCAACGACGATGCGGAACATATTCTGGCGGGTTTGGACGAGGCAAAACTGCGCTATCGCTCGGTGGACGAGGCCGTGGAGCAGACGATTCTCGTCCTGCGTGAGAACGGGTATCTCGATGAGACGACGGAAAACGACGTGGTGATCTCCGCTGCATCGTACAGCGCGCGCCACACGGAACAGGTTGCGGAGCGTTTGGGCGAGCGCGTAGGGCAGCAGTCCGACCTCACGGTCTATTCCGTGGCGGTTTCGAGCGGCGAGGTGCAGAGCGCGCATGATCTCGGCACAAGCGCGGGCAAGCTCAACATCATCGAGCGCCTCGGCGAAAACTGGAATGAAACAACTTCGTTTGAGCCGGAAGACTGGGTGGAAAAACCCGTGCGGGAGATCATTCGTGAAACGAAAGAGCAGGCAAACGGAAAACAATCCGGTCAGGATCAATCCAAAGCGACGGCGGGCGGTCAGGCGAACGCGGTGACCGGCGGGGAAAATCAGCCGCAGGGGCAGCCAGCCCAGCCGAAGCAGCCGGACGCTACACAGCAGCCGCAGCCGACAGATGGAACGAATCAGCAGCCGGACACGACCCATCAGGGCGAAACAAAACCGGGTGGAAAAGGCCCGTAAACTCGATCCGGGAATGAAGATTGCTTTGTGAAAGCCGGAACAGGAACGTGTCCGGCTTTCATAAACTGCTGCAATTCGAAGCGAACCGCCTTTGAGCGGTTGCTTTATTTATGTTCTCTGATATAATCGAATGATATGAGGATGTGTGCAGGAGAGAACCTGCACCGCTTGAAAATTTCATAGTCTGTAAAAGAACCGTCGTTGCAGATCGCAAAGAAGGGCTTTTCAATATGATACCGATGAGGTAAGCGTTATGAAGAAAGCCGCTTCTATTTTTTTGCGGTCGGAAGTCACAAAACAGGATATCACACAACTATCAGGCTGGATGGAGCGCCCGCAGGTGACGCGCTACCTCAACGAGCACGCGCAGATCTCTCACGCGCTTGATTCGCTGACTCTCGAAGTGCCGGAGCCGTTGCTGGCGCAGAGGCTCTCTTCGGGCGGACGATTCTATTTCATTTGCTTGAATTGCCGCCGCGCGATCGGGTTTATTTCGCTCAAACGCATGCCCGCTCCGGGGGATTGGGAGATCGTCGCTGCCATCGGCGAACCCGCGCTTTGGGGCGCGGGATATGGCGCCCGCGCGCTCCGGCTTGCGCTGCAGGAGGCGTTTTATCCGCGTGACTCACATGTACTGCGGCTCTACGCGACCATCCATCGCGAAAACACCCGCTCCATGCGTTTGTTTATGCACGCGGGATTCAGGCAGGTTGGCGAGGCGGGTTCCTGTGTTCGGCTCGTG
>CAYVAO010000025.1:765-10783 GCA_964448895.1 uncultured Christensenella sp. | reverse complement strand
AAAAACCAAGCTTATGCGCGATTCAACCTCTTATACACATCATCCAGTTTGAGCTTTTTGATATCGGCAAGAACGGATGGCAGGATGTCATAGTCTTTCAATTCATCGCGGGTGATCCATGCGTACGCCTCGTGCTCTTCGGATAATCGCACTGTGTTTGTTGCGGCTTTACATAAAAACGTTATACCGACGATCTGCGTGTCTTCTTCGCGAAAAAAGTTCCAGGTTTGAAGCGGGCAGACGATTTGGGCGGAAAGTCCGGTTTCTTCTAGTAGCTCTCTTGCGAGCGCCTCCTCCGGCGACTCGCCAAATTCCAATCGTCCGCCGGGCAGTTCCCAGTGGTGATGCTCGCCTCTCGCCTTGTCCGAGCGCTTGACAAGCAGAAACTTGTCTTGGTCAAACAAGAGCGCCTTGACGGCAACAAAAAACTTGCGATCCATATCTTTCTCCTGTTGCGCGCAGCGAACGATTCCGATTTTTTGATCAATACCCCGCCAGAATATCTCCGATATGGCTCTTGAGATATTTGTCCTTCGTGTAGACGAAGTTTTGCGAAACGATATACGTCTTTCCGTCATCCCAGAGGATCGTCTCCGTCTTGTCCAGCGGGTTTGCGCGCCCGGTCACCGTTGTGGCGCGGTTATGGATGCGGTTGGCGAGCAAAATCATAAACTGGTTCTTTTCCGGATCGACCGAGAAATGGTTGCCCGTAAAGCCGTTGAGCGCGATGGTGCGCGTTCCAAAATAGGCGGGCACCTCGCTAAAGGTTTGATCCGGCTGCTTGGAGTAGCAGAGATAACCCATATATTGCGAGTCCGTTCCGTCCTGCAACTTGCCGCCCGTGCGGTTCAAGCCGATTTCAAGCAGGGTTTTGCGGCTCAACAGCGCGTCGCCAAGCAACCCGCGCGCGAGTTTCGTCATGTCGTCTAAACTTGCGAACACACCCGCGTGTCCGCAGGGTGCGGGTCGGCCCGTGTTGAGCAGCCGCGCTTTGGGGTCGTGCACCGTGCCGGGCGGGCAATCCGCGTCCAGCCAGAACGCCCCGTTGACGATTCGCCGCTCATAATTGCAGTTCACGGTTTGCGAAAGAAACGTTTCCGGCACCTCGGCAAACGTGCGCGTCATACCGAGCGGAAGCACGATATTTTCCCGCAGATAATCCAAAAAGAGCGTATCGGAGACGGATTCCACGACGTACTTGAGCACCATGGAACCCATGTCGGTGTAATATTTACGTGTTGCGGGCGGGCCTAAGCGGATATCGAACAGCAGCGCCTCCGCTTCGTCCGCGGTCTTTGCCGCGTCCATGCGTGCGGTGGTTTGCAGCTGCGCGCGAAAGCACAAGAGGTCTTCGATCGAAATGTCCTTGATCCGCGAAAAACGCTTGTCCGCGCTGCCAAGCGTCTGATCCAACCGGAGCTTGCCGCGCTCCATGAGCTGCAACACCGCGATGCAGGTAAAGAGCTTGGTCACGGAGGCAAGGTCGAAAATAGAATCCGTCTTGAGCGGCGCAATATCCGGCACAAACGCGCCGTCTTCGAGGCGCACCTCGCGCAGATTGCCGCGGCAAAACGCCTCGCCGCGCGTGAGATCGCCGTAGGATACCGCGATGCCGCTGATGATCTTTCGTTCGTCCACCAGATGGGAAACGCCCTCTTCCAGACGTTGTCTCGGGTCAACTGTCATGCTTTATTATTAGACTCCTGATGAAACTCCTGCGGTTTTTGCGGCGTAACTGCGCCGGATAAAAAGGCCGCATTCTTTTTTTGCCAGTTTTTCGCAAACGACTTCTTTACGAGCGCTTGTTCAAACGCTGCCGGATCATACTTTGCATAAAACGCCGCTTCTTCGGCGAGCGCACGAAGGAGCAGCTCGTCCATCGCCGCGCCGTCCGCGGAGACATCCTTTATCCAGCTTTGCTCCAGCGCGTCCCGCTCGACGTAAAACTCCGCGGTAACGATCTTGCCGACGAGTTTGCGGCGGTACGTCTCCTGCTCCCGCCAGTAACGCGCGCCAGCTTCGTCTCCGGGCGAAACAACGGGCAGCCGCGCGGGGTTGCCGAAGCGATATGGTTTCAAGAGCGAGACGCACGGCGTCGAGGTGCCGGTGAGAAACACGGTTGGCGCGCCTCCGTCGAGACGAACGACCATGCTCGCGGTCGTGTGGTCGCCAACCATACCGCCAAAGTGCATGCAGCAGCTTGAGACGGAACCCTCCGCAAACGGGTTTTTCACGTTGCCGTCATGGGTGCGCAGCGCGCGCATCATATCCGCTTCGGTTTGGATGGAGGGCAGAGCACAGGCGCTTTGCGCCTTTCGCTGACGGCTGCCGGAAAAGTAGCTGTAGAGCGGGTCGGAATGCGTCTTTGCAAAGTCGCAAACACCGCCGCCGTAGCGCTCGCCATCCGAACCGATCGAGAGACGGTTGCTGATGGAGGCGCGTGGATAGCTCTTTACCACCCAGTTTTTATTGCAGGTTTCGAGGACGAAGAGCTTGCCCCGATCCATGATGAGAAACGCATTGTCGTAATAAAACGTGTGGTCAAAGCCGCAGTTGCCGCCCTGACCATAGGTCTCCAACAGCTCGATGATTACATTGACCGCGCGCTCCGCGCTTTCGGCGCGTTCCAGCCCGAGGCGCAATAAGTCCATGCCGGTCAATGAAGGCGCGCCGTATTTTCCCTTGGTAAACACCGCCTCGTTGCCGATGGCGACGCCCGCTTCATTGACCCCGATCTCCGCGCCCCACATCCAAACCGGTCGCGAGAGCAGCACGCTCAGCGTTTCCTTCGCTTGCGGAATCCGGCGATAGGTGCAGGCGACCTCGCCGCCGTCGTAGACCCGCGCGGGGTAGAGCTCGCTTACCTGCGCTTCGTTGGGGCTCCGGTCGCTGTTTTTGCCAAAGATCGCGTAGGAATCATGCAAAACGCCAAGCGTATCGCACATAGGTTTGTTACCTCCTGATCAAGATACCGGCGTGTTATCGCGCGTTGTTGAAAAGAATAAAAACAGAGGATAGGGTTCCATAAGTATAACACATTCAGTCCATTCTAGAAACGATACGCAAGGGGCATGAAGCGCAGATACCATGCGCCGTAACCGTGCCGCAAACGGTTGTAGCAGCCTGTCAGGTATGATACAATACCTTGCGAAAAGAACTGGAGGCGCGTATGGACTTGGATCCTTTGGCAATCCGAAATCTGCTCATCTGGGTCGCGCTTGTGTTGGCGGGTACGATTCTGCTGGGCGGTGTGCCAAGCTGGATCCGCAGCACGGCAAAGCGGGCGGACCCTGCCGCCGCGGCGGCTGTGCTCGCGCGTTTACTGGCGCTCGCTTGCGCCGGGCTTGTCTCTGTTTCGGGTGGATTTGTGCGCTTATTGACGTTGAGCGCGCTGCAATATGTTTGGATCGGCGTCTGCGCGCTGCTTTCCGCGCTCTCGTGGCTCAGCCTCTTTACCGCGCTGACGGGCGGCAGAGTCAGCAAGGTGATGCCCGTCTACCTGATCTCCTCGCTGCTAACGCTTGCGGCCTCGCATTTTCTCTTCGGCGCGCCGATGGGTCTGTGGAAGATTTGCTGCATGGTATTAATCCTGCTCGGCATCGTGTTTATCGAGAGCAGCACGCCGCAGATTCAAAGCCAGCTTTGGTTCATCTATACGCTGATTGCATTGCTTGCGACGGCGGGGTCGCAGCTTTTGCGCAGAGGGATGCTTGGCGACGCGTTTGACGCGCAGGTGTTCGAGTTCTGGCGCGCTTCGTTTGCGGCGGTGTTTCTCTGGATCTTCGTATTTCTCCGCAAAAAGCAGCAGACGCTCCAGTTTTTTACGCCGCGCGCGTGGTTCGGGGTTCTCTTTGCGGCGGTGTTTCTCGCGGGCAGTTATGCCGCGACGTATTTCGCCTCGCAGCGCGGGGATATCAGCTATCTGGCACCCATCGGCGTGCTCACGAGCGTGTTCGTCATGCTCTTTGCGCGCATCTTTCAAAAAGAGAAACAACCCGGAGCTACTGTGTTCGGCACGCTTCTGGTGATTCTGGGCCAGTTTGGCATATTGATGGGGCTATAAACGTACCTGCGTCTTTGGCGCGGAATAAAGAATCCACATTATAAAAAAATCGGTTGAATTCGTTTCTAACGAACGGGAAAGATAAAGGAACAATCATGGTAAAACTCTGCGTATTCGACCTTGACGGAACGCTCGTCAACACCCTCCACGATCTCACCAACAGCCTGAATTACGCGCTGGAAGCCTGCGGCTTTCCCGCGCTTTCCGAATCGCGCGTCGCCGCCATTGTCGGTCACAGCGTGAACTATATGTGCGAGCACGCGGTTCCGCCGGAATCAAAGGATCAGGCGGAGAAGGTGCTTGCGATCTATCGCGAACATTACAAGGAACATAGCCTCGATCGCTCGCACCCGTATGACGGCATGATCGAGGCGGTGGAGGCGATCAAGGCCGCCGGCGTCACCGTCGCCATCGCTTCCAACAAACCCCACGCGGACACCGTGAAGGTGATTGAGACGCTGTATCCCAAGGATTTATTCTCGATTGTGCTCGGGCGGATGGACAAGTTTGCCATCAAGCCAGCGCCGGATGTGCTGCGCTTTATCATGGATTTCTTCGGAGTCACGCCGGAGGAGTCGGTCTACGTCGGAGATTCGGATGTGGACGTACAGTTTGCGCATAATGCGGGCATGCGCTGCGTCTCCGTCAACTGGGGATTCCGCTCGGTGGAAGAGATTCTGGCGGCGGGCGCTACTTGCATCACGGGAGACGCAAAGCAGGTGCCGGAGCTGGTACTAAATGACCCCGGCAATTGCGGCGTCTGCTGAAAATCACGAAAAATCTTTACGAAACAAATGATCCGCCGGAGCAAAGACATGATATTCCGGGAAAGGGCAATGCTTGCTGAGAAACGTTTACGATTTTGATAACACGATCTATCGCGGGGATTCCAGCGTAGATTTCTTTCGCCACTGTGCGGCGAAATATCCGCGCGCGTATCTGAGCGCGGTCGCGGCGGCTCCGTGGTTTGCCGCGATGGTGCTGGGACTAGCGGAAAAGACGCGCGTCAAGGAGCGCTTTTATCGCTATCTTCGGCATGTGCCGGATGTTCGCGAAGAGGTACAGCGCTTTTGGTTGACGCACGATAAGAACCTGAAGGATTGGTATTTTGCGCAGAAGCGGGAGGACGACCTGATTATCTCCGCCTCGCCGGAGTTTCTGCTCGAGCCGCTGATGAAGCGCCTGGGGTTGACGCTGATCGCCTCGCGCGTCGTCGCGGAGACGGGCGTTTACGAGGGGCTGAATTGTCATGGCGAGGAAAAGGTGCGCCGCATGCGGGAAGCGTACCCGGAGACGCAGATTGACCGCTTTTATTCCGACAGCAAGAGCGATACCCCGCTGGCAAAGCTCGCGCAAAGCGCGTTTCTGGTCACCGGAGACGAAATCTCCGCGTTTCCGCTGAACTGACGCGATCTCAAAACAGACAGAAGCAAACAGAAAGGAAGCGGAGCAGATGAAGGTAATCGCAATCAACGGCAGCCCGCGAACGAACGGAAACACCGCCACAGCGCTGAAGGCAATGACGGATGAGCTGGAGCGCCAGAACATCGAGACCGAGACGATTGAGATCGGTAAGATGAGCATTCACGGTTGCATCGCCTGCGGACATTGCTTTAAGTCCGAGGGAAACCGATGCGTGTTTACGGACGATTGCGTGAATGAAACCGCGCAGAAGATGCGCGAGGCGGACGGGTTTATCCTCGGATGCCCGACGTATTACGCGGGCATTCCCGGCACGATGAAATCGTTCCTGGATCGCGTGTTTTACACCAGCTCCCGCTATTTTCGCTTAAAGGTCGCGACCAGCTGCGCCGTGGTGCGCCGCGCGGGCGGCGTGGACGTTGTCCACCAGCTCAACAACTATCTCAACCTCGCGCAGACGGTGATTCCCCCGTCGCAGTATTGGACGATCGCCTACGGTCGTGACAAGGCAGAGGTGGTGGGCGACGGCGAGGGCATGCAGACGCTCGTGAAAAACGCCCGCTGCATGGCGTGGCTGTTAAAGCTCATCGAAGCGGGCAAAGACACCGTTCCGCTTCCGGAGGATGAAAAACGCGTGATGACAAACTTCATCCGCTGATCTTACTTTCGCGATCAAAGCCGCGCATGCCGCGCGGCTTTTTTGTTGCAACAAGTAATAAATAGTTGACAAAGTCCACTATGCGGAATATCATAAAAGTTGACAAAGTCAACCTTTGCTGGAGGCGAACGTATGGGGATTGATCAAGAAACAGTCGAGAGAGTGCGCGAATTTAACAGGTTTTATACGGACATTCTGGGTTTGATTAACCAACACATCCTGCAATCCGGCTTTTCCTTAACAGAGGCACGAATTCTCTACGAACTCTCCACCCAAGGCAGCGTAACGGCAAATCAACTGGCTGCTCGCTTGAAAATTGACAAAAGCTATATGAGCAGGATTCTGGCGAAATTTGCGCGGGACGAACTGATCACAAAAAAGACGTCCGAGGAGGATAACCGCGCATTATTACTCGAACTGACGACAAAGGGAAACGACATGACGGCGGAACTGACCGAAAGGTCCAATCTTCAGGTGAAAACGCTGCTGGCACCTCTGCTTGAATCCGAGAGAAGCGAATTGATTTCTGCGTTCGCACAGACGCAGTCTTTGTTGACGCAATCGGTCCGTCGATTTCGAATTCGCGCGTTCGAGAACAGCGCGCGTGACGCCGCGTTTATTACCGATCAGCAATTGGAGATATACGAACGGGAGTATGGGTTCACATCCGAACAATGGAAGACCTATCTTACGCAGGGCGTGGATCAGATGCTGAAGCAGTTTGATCAGGAGCGCGACTGCATCTATCTTCTGGAAAAGGACGACGCGCTTTGCGGCTGTATTGCTATCGCGCATGTGACAAACGATACAGCGCAGTTGCGATTCTTTTTTGTCGATCCGCGCTTACGCGGCTTTGGAGCAGGGGATTTACTAATCGAGTATGCGTTGGCGTTTTGCAAAGAGAAGCGGTATCGCAACGTCTTTCTTTGGACTTGCAGTCATCTTGCTTCAGCGCGCCATCTGTATCAGAAGCATGGGTTTCAGCCGACGCAAACGCATCCCAATGATGAGTGGGGCGCTCCCGTGACGGAGGAGCGATGGGAACTCGATTTATAACGGTTGAGTTGCATTTAAGTTTTCTTTGGAGCCGCGCATGCCGCGCGGCTTTTTTGCGCACTTTTTTGATTGAAAAGATATATTTGCGCGAAATCAACACTTTGCATAAAATTCCTGATAGAATAAGGATATGCGTGAAAAGGCGAGGCGTTCTGCGTTATTTCATCGAGGACACAAGAACAGCCGCGGCTTTTATACGTTAAAGGGGCTGTTGTAAAGCAACCGCGAATCTCCCTGTTAGGAGGAAACGCATGGATTCACCCATTCGGGTCAAGAGCGAGGTAGGCAAACTCCGGCGCGTGTTATTGCATCGTCCGGGGCAGGAGCTGGAAAACCTGATGCCGCAATATCTCTCGCGACAGTTGTTTGAGGATATTCCGTATCTCGTGCATGCCCGCGAGGAGCATGATCAGTTTGCCGCGACCTTGCGCGAAAGCGGAGTTGAGGTCTGTTATCTGCTGGATTTGGTTGCCGAGGCGGTGGTGGAACCGGATGTAAAAGCGCAGCTCGTTGAAGATTTTATCTTGGAGATCGGGCTCTCTGTGCGCGGCATGGAGCAACAGGTGCGCGAGTATCTCCTAGCGCTGCCCGTGCCGCAGATGCTGGCCAGCATGGTGCGCGGCGTTCGAAAGAGCGATCTTGGCAACCAGATGCCTGTCCATCTCGTGGACTACATCGATGATGCCTATCCGTTCTTCGTCGATCCTATGCCGAATCTCTATTTTACGCGCGATCCGTTCTTTATGGTGGCGGGAGGCGTGTGCGTCTCCAGCATGGCAAACGCCGTGCGCGCGCGGGAGACGCTCTTCGGGCAATACCTCTTTACCCATCATCCGCGCTACAAAAACACGCCGATGCTGCATGCTAGAACCGATCCGTTCTCCATCGAAGGCGGGGATGTGCTCGTGCTCTCGCCGGAGGTGGTCGCAATCGGTATCTCCCAGCGCACGGACCCGCATGCGGTAGAGGCGCTCGCGCAGCGATTGATATGCGAGGAAACGGGCATCCTCCGCGTGCTTGCCATCGATATCCCCAAGACGCGATCCTATATGCATCTCGACACGGTGATGACCATGGTGGATGTGGACAAATTTACGATTCATCCGTCAATTTTGCCCGCGGTGCGCACATTTTCGCTCACGAAGAGAAACGGCGCGCTCGTGATCGAGCCGCAGAAGCGAAAGCTGGCGGAGGTGCTGGCGGACGCGCTCAAAGTGGATCGGGTGACGATGATCCATTGCGGCGGAGCGAGCGCGATCGACGCCGCGCGGGAGCAATGGAACGACGGAACGAACACGCTCGCGGTTGCGCCCGGCGAGGTGATCGCTTTTTCGCGAAACTATGTGACCAACAGCATCTTGCGCGACAACGGGGTCACCGTGCATGAAATTCCTTCAGCGGAGCTTTCCCGCGGGCGCGGCGGGCCGCGATGTATGAGTATGCCGCTCTGGCGGGAGTGAACGCGACTGCCCATAAAATGGCAGATGAGTATGCCGCTCTGGCTGGATTAAACAAAAAGTTACGAGAATAGGCGTGGTTTGCCGGATGTGATAAAATGAATCCAAGCCATTTGTGAAGAGGCTGTATTTATTGTAGAAGAAAAGGGTTTACCGCATGTATTGGTTCATTCGTGTTTTGATCGCGCTTGTGTTCGCGTCTCCATTTATCCTGATTCCCGTGTTTCGGCACAGATTTCAAGATCGTAGATCGTTTTTCATCGTCTCCGCTTGCGGAGCCGCGCTCGTCTTTGGCGTACTGCTGTTTCAGTGGCCGTTTGAAAACCAGTTCGGTGGCTTTGCGACCGCGAAGCAGGCGATTGAATACCAATATGGCAAGGCGGATTTTCTGTATACCATCGAGAGCGAGAACAGCGCGTTTGCGTTGTCCAATCGCACGAGCGATGTGCTGCGGGTGGGGCTGGGACGCTTCTGTCTCGTGAGCCCGATGTATACGAGCCGCGAAAATGCGATTTCCGAATCCGTCAGCGCCATCATTCGCGGGGATCAGCGCACACAGGAACGATTTGTGCAGGTGACCATGGCGCAAACGGATCGAAACCCGGCGACGATTACGGACAACAAGGGTACCGTGTTTGAAACCGCGTTTACCGATCAAGGGTTTACCTATTTTGTGGGAACGTATCAGGAGGACGGACTGTCCTATACGTTATACATTGACGGGATCAAAGTTGATTTGATGAAACTGCAATAAACGATTTTGGAGGAACAGCATGAATCTGCGCGGAAGAAGTTTTTTGACCCTGCTTGATTATTCCCCCGAAGAGATTCGCTATCTGCTCGATCTGAGCCATGCGCTCAAGCGCGAAAAGCGGGAGCGCGTGTTTCCCGAACGACTGAAGCACAGGAACATCGTTTTAATCTTTGACAAGACCAGCACGCGCACGCGTTGCGCCTTCGAGGTTGCGGCGCTGGACGAGGGCGCGCATGTCACGTACCTAAGCAACAGTCAGATGGGCAAAAAGGAGTCGCTGGAAGATACTGCGAAAGTGCTCGGGCTCTATTATGATGCGATCGAATATCGCGGCTTTGCGCAGCAGATCGTCGAAGACCTCGCGCGTTTCATCCGGAACGGGCGGGGGTGTTCTTTGAACGCGGTGCGGGGGGTGGTCGCCACCCATTACCACATCGATCACATCGGCGGAGTCGGCACCCTGCTCCGCGCGTGTCCGGAGGCCGCGTTCGTCCTGTTCCATCGCAACGCCGCGGCGTACCTGTCCGGGGATCGCCGCCTGCCTCCGATGAAGAACTGGCTGTCCGGTCTGATTCCGGCGTTCATCGGGAGTTTGCGCGATGTGTCAA
>CAYVAO010000025.1:0-755 GCA_964448895.1 uncultured Christensenella sp. | reverse complement strand
AAAGGAGTCGCTGGAAGACACGGCGAAGGTGCTCGGGCGCTATTATGACGCGATCGAATATCGCGGCTTTGCGCAGCAGATTGTGGAAGACCTTGCGCGCTTCTCCGGAGTACCGGTTTGGAACGGGCTGACGGATACCGACCACCCGACGCAGATCCTCGCGGACTTCATGACCATCGAGGAGCACGCGAAAAAGCCGCTCGATCAGATCAAGCTCGTCTATGTGGGCGACGCACGCAACAACATGGGCAATTCGCTGATGATTGGCAGCGCGAAGATGGGCATGGCGTTTACCGCGATTGCGCCCAAGCAGCTCTGGCCGGAAGAGGGCCTGACCGCGCGGATGCGAGAGCTTTCCAAAACCACGGGCGCAAAGATTGAGTTTTCGGAATCTCTGGATGCGGTCGCCGGCGCGGACGCGGTGTATACGGACGTTTGGGTGTCCATGGGCGAGGAAGCGCAGTTTGCCGAGCGAATCAAACTGTTGGAGCCGTATCGCGTAACGATGGAATTACTGAACAAGACGAAGAATCCGGATGTGCTGTTTTTGCACTGCCTGCCGAGTTTTCACGATCTGGAGACGGCTGTCGGCAGAGAGATCTTCGAAAAATACGGTCTTCGCGAGATGGAAGCCAGCGACGAGGTGTTCCGCTCGAAACACAGCGTTGTGTTTGACGAAGCGGAGAACCGCATGCATACGATCAAGGCGGTCATGGTCGCGACGCTGGGAGAGTAATTCTTAGATATATTTTTTG
>CAYVAO010000024.1:4316-10900 GCA_964448895.1 uncultured Christensenella sp. | reverse complement strand
CCGGGTGCGGAGAGTAGGTATTGCAGTTCGAAATCGACGCGCTGCTTCGCTATCGCCTGCATCGCTTGTTGCTCACTGGGCTTTCGCTTCGCTTGTTCCCGCACTGCGGGCGCTCAGCTCCGCCTGCCGGAATCCAAAAACAGAACGTCCGCTAACGCGGATGTTCTGCTTTTCTATCCCTGTGATTATTTGCTATTCCGTTCCTGAGCCGGATTGCGCGCAGCGCTTAAAAGACGCATAAAAAGAGGATATCTTATCGTTATGGCGAATAGTATTATCTGGAAACGGAGGATGCATGCCGATGAGTCAGGAAAACCCTAGACAATACTATGAACGCCTGGAGATGGAGACTCTATCGCCTTACGCCATGCTTTCGGTGAACACACGAGGACGCGAAACACCGATCGAACCCTGCCAAATCCGCACGGAATTCATTCGTGACCGCGACAGGATCCTGCACTGCAAGTCGTTTCGCCGACTCAAGCACAAAACGCAAGTATTTCTTTCGCCGCAAGGAGATCATTATCGAACGCGACTGACTCATACGCTCGAAGTATCCCAGATTGCACGAACGATTTCACGCGCACTTCGACTGAACGAAGATCTTACGGAAGCAATCTCCATGGGACACGATTTGGGACATACACCGTTTGGGCACTCCGGCGAGGATGTGCTTAATGAATTGCTGCCAAACGGTTTTGAGCACAATGTGCAAAGCCTTCGTGTGGTGGAGAAGCTGGAAAACGATGGCGAAGGATTAAATCTGACGTTTGAAGTACGCGACGGCATATTAAACCATAAAAAAAGTGGCAATCCTATTACGCTGGAAGGCAGAGTTGTTTCGCTGGCAGACCGAATTGCATACATCAATCATGATATCGACGATGCAATTCGTGCCGGTGTTCTCAAAGAGAGCGATTTGCCGGAGGAATGCGTGCGTGTACTTGGACATTCTCACGGGAAGCGCATCAACTCCATGATTCTGGACGTGGTTGATCAAAGCGCAGGAAAACCCTATGTGAAGATGGGCGAGTCGATGTTTGAGCAGTTTGACGCCCTGCGCGACTTTATGTTTGAACACGTTTACAAAAACCCGAAAGCGAAGAGTGAAGAAGAAAAAGCGAAACGTGTGATCTATGAGTTATTTCATTACTATATGAATCATATTGATCTGTTGACGGGTGAATATGCAAAGTATCTGGAGACGGACGGAAAAGAGCGAGCAGTTGCTGATTATATCGCAGGTATGACCGACAACTATGCCGTATCGGAATATGTTCGAATTTTCGTGCCGAAATCCTGGATGGATTTGACTACTTAAATAAAATATTGTACGTAGTCGAATACAAATTCCAAATAGTGGAAAATGATTGATATTCATTTGCAGGAAACCGCCTATTCAGGTCGAATATAAACTGGTCGAACGAATGAATGCGAGAAAAGCGTATTTACTAAACTCGACTTAGGACACGATTGCGAATGGAGGGAAGCAACTCCCGATATACTTGCGGAAAGGACGGCATATGGCATATCCTGAACACTGGATGAGCGAGCTGCTCAGCAAAAACGATATCGTCACTGTCGTCTCTTCCTATATTGAATTAAAACCAAAAGGACGAAGATTATGGGGACTTTGTCCGGTTCATGGAGAGAAGACCGCTTCTTTTTCCGTTTCTCCCGATAAACAGCTTTACTATTGCTTCGGCTGTCATATTGGCGGTTCGGTGATTCAGTTCATCATGGACGTGGAACACGTTTCATTTCATGAAGCAGTGGAGCAGCTAGCCAACCGCGTGGGCATGGCGATGCCACAGGAGGTCACTGATGCCGCGATGCTGCAGGAGCGCGCCAAGCGCGAGCGCCTCGCGGAGGCCTGCCAACTCGCAGCGCGATTCTATATGGAGAACTTGCTGAGCGAGGACGGCGTTGCCGGGCGCGCATACCTCAAGAAACGCAACATCGGCAGCGAAGCAGTCAAACGATTTGGCATTGGATATGCACCCAGCGAATGGGAAGCGCTGAAAAAACATCTTGGCGAGCAAGGGTTCACTGCGGATGAGCTTGTTGAGGCGGGGCTTCTGGTCAAGAATGCGGATACCGGGCGCACCTATGATGCGTATCGCGGACGGGAGATTTTCCCCATTATCGCCGCAAACGGCCGCGTTGTCGGCTTCGGTGCGCGGGTGCTGAATAATGAGGAGAAACCAAAGTACATCAACACCGGCGATACGCTGCTGTATAACAAGCGAAATAATCTCTATGGTTTAAATCTGCAAAAGAGCGGAAAACTTGGCGACCTCGTGATGGTCGAGGGATATACCGATGTGATCGGGCTGTATGAAGCGGGCGTCACAAACGCCGTAGCAAGCCTTGGAACCGCGCTGACACAGCAGCAAGCAAGACTACTCAAACGATATGTAAGCAACGTTTACATCGCCTACGACGGCGACGCAGCGGGCCAGAACGCAACCATACGCGGACTGGATATTCTGATGTCGGAAGGACTCAACGTTCGTGTGATCGTGTTTCCAAACGGACAGGATCCGGATGAGTTCGTCCGCGAAAACGGGAAAGAGGGCTTCGATCGACTGAAGGAAGATGCGCTATCGCTCAACTCGTTTAAGCTCGTCGCACTTGCGCGCAACTTTGATTTGGAGAAAGAGAACGAGCGCGAGCAATATGCCATGGAAGCCTGCCAATTCATCGGGACACTCACGCCGGTGGAACGGGAGAGGCACTATCAGCAGCTCTCCAAACAAACCGGATATTCGATGGAGACCCTGCGTGCACAGGGCGCGAACGCGAAAGCGACTCAGCGGCAGCAGCCAATTACTTATAAAGAACGACTTTCGAGTGGAAGAAGAAGAGAAGCGGAGCCGGAAACCGAGCGGATTCGCGCCGAGAACGCGCTGCTGTTTCACATGTTGCAATCCCCGCTGGCGGTAAAACTCGCGCAGCAACAGGGGCTTGAAGCGCAATTTACCAGCGAAGGCATGCGCACCTTTGTACGAGGACTTGCGGAAGCGTATGCTCGCGGTCAGGAGCCAAATCTGCCGTTGTTGATGGCGGAGATGACCCGTGAAGACGCAGAACGCGTGAGCGCAGCTCTCAAAGACGAGGCAGCATGTGCTGAACCGGAGAAGGCGGCAAGGGATTGTCTCAATCGGATTGAGACATGCAGACTTACGGAACAGATGGAAGAGATCAAGCGCCAACTAATTGATCCGGCGCTGTCGGCGGATCAACGGGCGGATTTATTAAGAGAAATGCAGGTATTAAACCTGAGGAAGCGGGGTATGAGTTGAAAGGAGCGGGTATGTTGGAAGGAAAAGAAGCGCGTGCGCAAAAACTAAATGATCTGATCGAGTCAGGTAAACAAAAGGGCATGCTTTCCTATAAGGAAATCATGGACGCATTGGAGGAACTGGAGCTCGATCAAGAACAAATTGAGAAAGTCTACGACCATCTCGAAGAATTAAACATCGACATTGTGGAAGATGTTGAGATGCCGGAGGATATCAATCAGGAGATCGCGGAGATTGAGAGCACGCTGGCTGCCGTCGAGGGCATCAACATCGACGACCCGGTGCGCATGTATCTCAAAGAGATCGGCAAAGTGCCGCTGCTCACCGCCAACCAAGAAGTTGAGATCGCTCAGCGCATGGCGGACGGCGATCCGGAAGCCAAGCACCAGCTCGCGGAGGCGAACCTGCGACTCGTGGTCTCGATCGCAAAACGCTATGTCGGCCGCGGAATGCTTTTCCTCGCTCTGATGCAGGAAGGCAATCTGGGTTTGATCAAAGCGGTGGAGAAGTTCGACTATCGAAAGGGTTACAAATTTTCCACGTATGCGACCTGGGGGATTCGTCAGGCGATTACGCGCGCGATTGCGGATCAGGCGCGTACGATCCGCATCCCTGTTCACATGGTGGAGACGATCAACCGGCTCATTCGCGTCAACCGCCAACTAGTGCAGGAGTACGGGCGCGATCCGCGACCGGACGAGATCGCCAAAGAGATGGGCATTTCCGAGGAGAAGGTTCGCGAGATCATCAAGATCGCGCAGGAGCCTGTTTCCCTGGAAACCCCGATCGGTGAAGAAGATGATTCCCACTTGGGAGACTTTATTCCGGATGACGATGCGCCCGCGCCCGCGGAGGCGGTTGCCGTAACGCTCCTGAAGGAGCAGCTCATGGACGTGCTCAACTCTCTCACCCCGCGTGAAGCGAAGGTGCTGAGACTCCGCTACGGTCTCGACGACGGGAAAGCGCGCACACTGGAAGAAGTTGGAAAAGAGTTCAACGTCACCAGAGAGCGCATTCGCCAGATTGAAGCAAAAGCGCTGCGTAAACTGCGCCACCCGAGCCGTAGCAAACGACTGAAGGATTTTCTCGAGTAAGAAGCATCGAAACGCCCGCCGTTTGACGGCGGGCAATTTCTGATCCGACAGAAACAATGAGAAGTTGCTCAGACACTTGAACTAATTTCATGAAACTCTGCGGGAACGCAAGACGAAAGAATATAACAACGGAGTAATATGAAACGGTATCGAATTGTTGACCAAAACCAAACGAAAACGAAACGGCTTTTGTTAACGCCGCTCAATGCAGACGAGCTTGCACAAGAGGAATCGCGGGAAACCGACGAACTCCTGCGCGGTGCGATCATAGAGATGCGCAAGAATGTTTTAGAACACCCTGAAGATGCACTTTGGTATACCGGGTGGCGTGTTTCTTTGAAAAAGGAAGGTACCGCCGTTGGCTTGCTGGGGTTTCATGGTGTGCCGGTGAATAAAACGGTGGAACTCGGCTTCAATATCTATCCCGATCATCGTGGAAAAGGATATGCGCAGGAGGCAATCCAGGCGCTCTGCAACTGGGCGTTTGGCAGCGCGGAAGGGTATTTCATCAGCGTACTGGCGGATGAAAAGAATGAAGCTCTGAATCACGTTTTGAAGAAGCTGAAATTCTACCGCGTCGAGAGTCCGGTTGAAGGCGCGCTTTCGTGGGAGCTGGAGCGCCCTGCAAGCGCTTGGATTTCGTTTTATCTCAGCATTGGTCTTTGTTTAGGGCTTGCGCTCGGTTCCAGTTTCTTCGGCAACCAACTGACAGGCTTGACGATTGGCCTCGCGGCGGGAATTGCGCTCGGAGCCGCGATGGACTCACAGGATCGCGCGGCAAGAAAGCGGGAAAATCCGCCAATCAAGATTGCAGAGGCAGCGGAAGATTCAAAGAAGTAGATGTATTTTTCGCTTTGCGTAAAAACCGGATAAATATTGCCACTGATGTCATAAAGGTCGTATAAAGATTCTCCTTAAAGAGTAGAAACCCGTAATGATTTCGAGTAACATACAGTCAACGAAATCACAGGAGGAGCTTTATATGGGAATTGCGCTCGCGTTTTTAGGTATCGTCGCGGTCTGTTCGCTTGTATACTTCCTTATGGAATGGATTGACAAAAAGAAGAAAAAGTAAACAGATGTTTTGCCAATGAAACACCGTCGTTTTGAAAGCGGCGGTGTTCTTTCTATCTGTTTTCTCTTGTGATAAGATAGTTTTTAGAAAATCGCGTGTGAATGATAATGAATTGAAAGAGTTGCGGGATGAAACAACGCATTCAAAATGCAATCAAGAATGTCATTGTCACGATCGGAATTCTTTCCGCGGTGACGGGTGTATGTTTATTGCTCGATCAAATGGACGATATGCAACACAGCGACGCATACGTTTCCATGCTCTTCATCCTCGCGGTGTTTCTGGTTTCGCGCGTGACCAACGGGTATTTATTCGGGTTGCTGGCTTCACTTTACGGCGTTCTCGCGGTGAACTACTTTTTTACGTATCCGTATTTCGAGTTTAACTTTTCAATGCCGGGTTACCCGATCACCATGGTTGCGCTCGTTTCTGTCTCGATGCTGACCAGTGCGTTGACAACGCGTATGAAGCGACAGGAGCAAGCGCGCGCGGAGGCGGAAAAGGAAAAGCTGCGCAGTGATCTACTGCGCGCCATCTCGCATGATTTCCGTACGCCGCTGACGTCTATCATAGGCGCAAATGCCGCTCTTAGTGAGAACAGTGAATCATTGAGCGAGTCTCAAAAGAAGGAACTGCATCAATCCATCGAGAAAGAAGCGCAGTGGCTGCGGCGAATCGTGGAAAACCTTTTGATGGTCACCCGAATTTCGGAAGATCGCGCGACAAAGATCATCAAAACGCCGGAGGTAGTGGAGGAGATTGTTGCTGCCGCCGTGGAAAAGTTTAGGTCGCGCTTTCCCGCGCTGCCGGTTATCGTTTCCGTTCCCGACGAGGTTTTGATTTGCTCGATGGATCCGCTCTTAATAGAGCAGGCGCTGTTGAATTTATTGCAAAACGCGGCGTTACACGCAAAAAACGCGAGTTATGTAAAGATCGCGGTAACGTGCGAACAGAAAAAACTGATCATCAGCGTGTCCGACGACGGCTGCGGAATGAAGGCTGAGTTTCTGAACCGGTTTCGAATGAGCAGGGAACTTGGGCGTGAAATCCATGGGGATTCGTCTAGAACAACTGGAATCGGGTTAACAGTGTGCCACGCGATGGCAGCCG
>CAYVAO010000024.1:0-4306 GCA_964448895.1 uncultured Christensenella sp. | reverse complement strand
CGCCTGTCAAACGGTGCTAACGGCGGCTTTTGCGCGACCATATTGCTTCCACTGGAGGGCTGAAATATGGAATATGCCTCGCGAATTCTTTTGGTGGAGGACGAACCGGGAATCAGCGGCTTTATTGGCACAATTCTCACGGCAAACGGGTACGACGTGGAGAAAGCGGTCAACGGGAAAGAGGCGCTGATGATGATCTCCTCGCGTTGTCCGGATGCTGTGGTGCTTGATCTCGGGTTACCCGACATCGACGGACAAAAGATCATCGCTTCTGTACGCGAGTGGTCGAGTGTGCCGATTCTTGTTGTTTCGGCGCGCACGCACGAGCGGGACAAAATCACCGCTTTTGATCTGGGAGCGGACGATTACATCACCAAGCCGTTTTCTACGGGGGAGCTGCTCGCGCGCATCAAGACCGCGCTGCGCCACGCAAAAGAGCGGGAACGAATACAAGATAAGGACTTCGCGCAAAAACCGCGATACCGCCTAAAACTACTGACGATTGATTATGAGAAACGAAGGGTTTGGATCGGTAGCGAAGACGTTCATTTGACGCAGATTGAATACCGAATCGTAGAACTACTCAGCCGTAATGCGGGACGCATCATGACGTATGATATGATCATGAAGCAGATTTGGGGACCCACAATCGCGCAGGATCACCAGGTATTGCGCGTCAATATGGCAAACATTCGCAGAAAGCTGGAGCAAAATCCAGCGGAACCCGTCTATATCCGTACCGAGATCGGCGTCGGGTACTGGATGGCGGAAGACGAGTAAAGAATCGAAAGACAAACAAAACTCCGGCTTCTATTGATGAAATAGAGCCGGAGTTTGTTTTGTTGCCTTTGGTGCAGTCATTGTTTGGGCTGCGGATAGCGATAGCGTAGTCCGCGATAGTTCTCTAGAACCACTTCGCGGTCATCCTTACTGAGCACATACTCATATCCGACGGGAATCTTTCCGCCGCCACCCGGCGCATCGATGACGTATTTGGGCAGCGCGTAGCCGGAGATATTGCCGGTGAGCTGGTGCATAATTTCGATTCCGGCTTCCACGCGTGTGCGAAAATGCCCTATGCCGCAACTCAGGTCACACTGATACAGATAATACGGACGGACGCGCATTTTCACAAGGCCCAGGAACAGACGCTTCATCGTCTCCGCGTTGTCGTTGACGCCGCGCAACAGCACCGTCTGATTTCCCAGCGGTATTCCCGCGTCCACTATCGCGGCGCAAGCGCGCGAAGATTCCGGCGTGATTTCGTTCGGGTGGTTAAAATGCGTATTGATCCAGATCGGGTGGTATTTTCGCAGCATGTCCGTCAGCTCCTGCGTGATGCGCATCGGCATCACGACGGGAACCCGCGTCCCGATGCGGATGATCTCCACGTGATCGATGGCGCGCAAGGAAGCGATGATATGCTCAATCTTTTCGGTGCTCATCGTCAGCGGATCTCCGCCGGAGATCAGCACATCCCGAATTTCTGTATGCGTGCGAATATAGGCGATCGCTTTTTGCAGTTGCGCTTCCGTAATGGGCTTATCCTCTTCGCCAACTGCCCGTCTACGCGTACAGTGGCGGCAATACATGGCGCATTGCAGCGTCACGAGCAGCAGCACACGATCCGGATAGCGATGCACCACATGCGGCACGGGACTATCCGCCATCTCGCCGAGCGGATCGCATAGATCGTTCTCGTCTGCATGCGTTTCCAGAATGGACGGAACCGCTTGCATGCGAATCGGGTCGTTGGGGTCATTTGGATTGATCAAAGACGCGTAATACGGCGTGATGGCCATACGAAACGCGCCAAGGCAGGTGTTGATCTCAGACTCATCCTTTGCGGAGAGCGGCAGTATGCTCTTGAGCTGTTCAGTCGTTGTAATACGATGGCGAAATTGCCATTTCCAGTCGTTCCAGCGTTCTTCCATGCTTCATTCACCGCCGTTCTAGAGCCGAAGACCCGCGCGGCTAGCGCCCGCTTTGAGCACTTCGCCGACCAGGTCCTCGTGTGAAACGCCGCAAAACTCCGCGAGCATAGGATAATCGCTATAATGCGGCGCGAGACCCGGCAGTGGATTGATCTCGATGAAATAGAGCTTGCCGGATTCATCAGCGCGGAAATCGATCCGCGCAAAATCGCGGCAGTTCAGCGCAAGAAAGATCTTCTTCGAAAGCCGGATTAACTCCTGCTCCATCGCCTCGGAAATCTCCGCGGGACAGCGATAGGTGACATAGGATTGATACTCCTGCTTTACGGTGTAGTTGTAGACGTTATAGCCCTCGATCGGAGATTTGTGGTAGACGATCTCCATCGGCGGGAATACGCGCACCGTGTCGCCGTTGCCTACGAGACCAACGGTAAATTCGCGGCCGGAGATAAACTCTTCCGCCAATACAGCTCCGCCATACAGCGCAAAGTTCTGCTGGACGAGGGACTTGAGCTCCGCGCTCGTCTTGGCAATGCATACGTCCGCAATGCCCTTGCTGGAGCCTTCCGCGTTGGGTTTCACGATGACGGGAAACGATAGCCCGCTCGTGCGGATTGGTTCACCCGGCGAAAACAGGCGATAACGCGGCGTTGGAATTTGATAGGTGGAAAGGACGCGTTTGGTCAGCGCCTTGTCTAGCGAGAGACAAAGCGTGGTTTCGTCCGAACCGGTGAAGGGTATCGTAAAGAGGTTGAGCAGAGCGGGAACCTGCGCTTCGCGCGCGCGCCCGCCGCGCCCCTCGGCAATGTTGAATACCAGATCGGGCCTTTCTTGCAGCAGCTTTTGCGGTAGTGTTTCGTCCGCTTCCAGCAAAACCGTCTTGTGCCCGAACTTGCGAATTGCGGATTCGATGGCGAGTAGGGTATCCATGCTGTCGTACTCAGCCTGCTCATCCGGTGCGTTTCCTATGGTAGTTTCGGCGTGCTTGAGGTTATAAGTCACGCCGATTTTTATTTGCCCAAGAGGCACGTCTTCGGACTGATTCTCCATTTGTAACCACTTCACTTTCAACATAAAAAATCGCAAACATACAAGTCTGCACGCATGTTTTAACTCTTGCGCGTGCGTTTGTCAACAGCGAAAATGTGACGTTTTTTATATGAAAATTTGATCTACATTTTTACGTCAGTTTCTACTTACTAATATATGCAGAACTGAAAAACAAGGTCATAATTGAACGGTTTTCAGCTGCTTTTTTACACGAAAAAAGCGCCCGATAAACGGGCGCAAGTTATGCTGAAAGTTGGTTTTCAGTCGATGGCGGGGAAGGAGACGGTAACCGTGGTTCCAATACCGAGTTTACTCTGCAACTGTACCGTTGCGTCCATCGTTTCCGCCGAATGCTTGACGATGGAGAGCCCAAGCCCCGTACCGCCGATCTGCTTGTTTCTGCTGCGGTCTACACGATAAAAACGCTCAAAGACACGCGAAAGATGCTCTTCCGGAATGCCGATGCCGGTGTCGGACACGCCTAACTCAATGCGGGAATCTTCGCGCTTTAAGGTAACGCCGACACTGCCGTTTGAGGTGTTGTACTTAATCGCGTTATCGACGAGATTTTGAACGATCTCTTCCAGCACCTTCGGAATGCCGCGAACGCTTGCGGGGACGCAGTGGGTGGTGAGTGTAACGCCTGACTTTTCCGCCTGCGGTTGCAAGCGCTGGCAAACGTCCTCGACGACTGCTTTTAGATCTACGGTGGTCATCTCGGGTAGTGAGGTCTTTTCATCCAGTTGAGACAGGCGAATGATGTCTTCGATCAGCGACATGAGCTGTGCAGCCTCCGCGTATATTTTTCCGGCAAAGCGTTTTGTGTCTTCCTGCTTTGCAACGCCGTCACGCATGATCTCCGCATATCCAAGAATGGAGGTCAGCGGTGTTTTCAGCTCGTGGGACACGTTTGCTGAGAACTCACGGCGCATCTGTTCCGCGGCGACGCGATCGGAGATATCGAGGATTAGAACGACCGTTCCGGCGGGGGAGCGCTGATCGGTCACTTGACTTGCGAGCACCTGATAGGTACTTGCGCCGCGCGTCAGCGTCGCCTGACCGGAGCCGTTGAGTTTTGATTGTTCCAGTGCCTGTTGAAGCGCTACGCTGCGGTTGAGCATCAGCACATGCGAACCGACCACGTTCTTGGATTCCACGCCGAAGATACGCGCCGCGCTGCCGTTGATGGCCAGCATACGCTCCGCCGAGTCGAGCAAGATAAACCCTTCGCGCATGTTTTCGGTGCCCGCAGTAAACTCGCGCTGCTTTTCGGAAAGCGCCGCCATTCGGTTTATGATCTCGCGGCGCTGGTGCTCCATATT
>CAYVAO010000023.1:6089-11031 GCA_964448895.1 uncultured Christensenella sp. | reverse complement strand
TGGTGCTATCGGTAGACGTGAAAATGTTAAACGGGCAGTTTCGAGTGTTCGCCAAAGGCGGGCGGGAGGACACGGGCCTAGATGCGCTCAAGTGGATCAAGAGCGGCGTGGACAACGGGGCGGGCGAGATCGTATTAAACTCCATCGATACGGACGGGGTGAAGCAGGGCTTTGATTTAGAGATGCTCTCCGCCGTGTGCGAGCTGGTCAGCGTTCCCGTGATTGCTTCCGGCGGCGCGGGCGGCATTCAGGATTTTGTAACGCTTTTTACCGCGCTTCCAAAGGTGGACGCGGGGCTTGCCGCCTCGATCTTTCACTTTGGCGAGGTGCGGATACAGGACCTCAAGCAGGCGCTGCATGAGGCGGGAATACCGATGCGGAGGGTTTGAGTATGTTGAATTTGGAAGAATTGAAGTATAACGCGGACGGGTTGATTCCCGCCATCGTCATTGATACGGAGACCAAGCAGGTGCTTATGATGGCGTATATGAACGCGGAGAGTTTGCAGGTCTCGATGGAGGAAGGGCGCACCTGCTTCTGGTCGCGCTCCCGAAAAGAACTCTGGCGCAAAGGTGAGACGAGCGGGAACGTGCAGCAGATCGTGTCTATCACGGCGGACTGCGACGCGGACACATTGCTCGTCGAGGTAAGAAAGAGCGGCCCCGCCTGCCATACGGGAGCGGAGAGCTGCTTCTTCCAGCCGGTCTACGAAGGCGAGGCGATGCCGGGGTTCCAGTATGAAGACTTGTTTGAAATGCTGCGTGGCAGAAAGGCGAACCCGAAGGAAGGCTCCTATACGACCTATCTGTTTGAGAAAGGGTTAGACAAGATTCTCAAAAAGGTCGGAGAGGAGACCACGGAGGTCATTCTCGCCGCCAAAGACCGCGATAAGTCAAATACGATTTATGAAATCGGAGATTTGATGTATCATTGTATGGTACTCATGATCGAATCCGGCATTGAGCTGGACGACGTCCGCCGGGAGATGGCTTCCCGCCACGTAATCGATCACAAGGTCAAGCAGGAGAAAATGGTCGAATGATCCAGCAAAATCTGCACACGCACAGCACCTTTGACGACGGGCAGAACTCCATGGAAGAGATGGTGCTTGCCGCGATTTCCGCGGGGCTGACCTCGCTGGGGTTTAGTGTGCATACGCCGATGCCGTTTGATGCTTGCTGGACGATTCCTTCCGGGCGTATGCCGGACTATATCGCGGAGGCGCGGCGGCTGAAAGAGGCGTATCGCGGGCAGATCGACGTTTACTGCGGCGCGGAGTGGGATCGATCCTCTGCGGAACGCGCGTTGGGGTTTGACTACGTGATCGGCTCGATTCACCATATTCCCGTAAACAACATGCTTTACGGTGTGGACAGCACACCGGAGGAGACAAAGGATTACCTGCGTGCGTTCGGCGGCAGCGCGGATGCGGCGGCGGAAGCGTATTTTCGCCAGTACGCGGAGCTTGCGAAGATTGATGAGGTCGATATCGTAGGCCATCTCGACCTTTTGACAAAGTTTGACGAGCAGCGCGCGTTTTTCAATCCCGACTCGCCGCGCTTTCACGAAGCCGCGGTTGCGGGCATCGAGACGCTGATCGCCGCGGATAAGATTTTTGAGATCAACACGGGCGCAATTTCGCGCGGCTATCGCACAACGCCGTATCCTTCCAGCGCGCTACTCAAGGAAATCACCTTGCGCGGCGGAAAGATTACGATGAGTGCGGACGCGCACAGAGCGCAAGACGTGAACTTTCAGTTTGAGGAAGCGGCGGCGCTTGCGCGCGCTTGCGGGGTATCGGAGATTTGGCAGTTTGACGGAAAGAACTTTACACCGTTTCCACTCTACTAGGGGAACGGGTAACTCGACAGAACCAGCGTGTTCGGCAAGACAGGAGGCGGCATTATGGATTCGATCGCATCGGTATTATCCGGCAACACATACCCCGGACGGGGCATTCTGCTCGGCAGCGTAGCCGGGCAGGCGGTGATCGCCTACTTCATTATGGGACGCAGCGAAAACAGCAGGAACCGCGTGTTTCGCGAGGAAGGCGACACGCTCTCGATCGTGCCATACGACGAGGCGAAGATCGCTGACCCTAAGTTGATCTTCTACACGCCGGTTCGCGTTTGTCAGGAGGCCATTGTGGTGACAAACGGGGATCATACGGAGACGGTTTGCGAAAGTCTGGCTGGCGGGCATTCGTTCCAGTATGCCATGAGCGCGCGCTGCTATGAGCCGGACGCGCCGAGTTATACGCCGCGTATCGCGGGGTTGGTGCTTCCCACGGGGCGCTATTCGTTCGCGATTGTACGAAAGGCGATGGACGCGCCGGATTGCAGACGAAAGTATTGGAGCTTTGATCCCAAGGACGGCACAGCGCACTTGATCCACACCTATCAACAGGACGGCGATCCGTTACCACCGTTTGCCGGCGATCCGCGCGAGATTGCGGTTTCCGGCACGGCGCAGGAGCTGGCGGACGAAATCTGGCGCGCGCTGGACGAGCAAAATCGCGTATCGCTCTATGTGCGCTATACCGACCTTTTTAGCGGCAAATCGACGAGCTCCATGAAAAACAAGCTGCTGGGCGATTGAGCATAAAACGTTATGATCATCAAAAAGCAGCCGCCGGATGGTTCCGGCGGCTGCTTTTGACTGCTTGCGTTATCCTGAGATTCTGCCGTCAAAGATATGGCGAATCTCCTCGGCGCTGTTGAAGAACGCATCGCACAACACAGGGTTAAACTGCGTGCCGCGCTCTTTTCGCAGCTCCAGCATGCTGTCCTCGTGCGTGAGCGCCGGTTTATACGGACGCTCGCTCCTCAGCGCGTCATAAACATCACAGATGGCGACGATCTGCGCGGAGAGCGGAATTTCGTCTCCCTTTAATCCGTTGGGATAGCCTTTTCCGTCCCAGCGCTCGTGGTGCGACAGCGCGATATCGACCGCCATCTGAAAGATGCTGCCCTTTGGCAATCTCGGATAGGCGCGCTCCAGCATTTGCGCGCCGTTGACGGTGTGTTTCTTAACTTCCTCAAACTCTTCACGCGTGAGCTTGCCGGGCTTAAGCAATATGCTGACTGGAATATCGCCTTTGCCGATGTCGTGAAAGAGGCATGCCTGTTGAAGTTTATAAATGAAGTCATAGCTCAGACTGTGGCTGTAAACGCTGTTGAAGGAAAGAACGCTCGCCACCACGCGACAGGACTCCGATAAGCGCTTGAGATGTGCGCTGGCTTTTTCGTCCTGCGTCTCTGCCTGATGCACGAGTGAACTGACCGTACCCCAAAGCTCGTCAATCGACTCGCTGACTTTCGCGTTGACCTGCTCTTCCACCGATTCCTGACACTGCTGCAAGGAGGAGACGGACTCTTTTTGATCGGTGATATCCTGCGCAAAACAACTTAGAAATTGAATCTTTCCCGCCTGATCGATTACCGGCGCCATATGGATCTGTAATAGCCGGCGCTCTCCCGCGGCGTCAACGCGCCATTGTTCGCTCTCGATCGGCTGGCGTGCCTCAAATGTGTTGCGCGTTTGCGTAATGATTGCCGCCGCGTCTGCGGGGGGCAAAACGATCTCGATCGGCTGTTGCTCAATCTCCTCGCGTGGTTTTCCGATAAACGCTGCATGCGCCGCGTTGACGCGGCCGTATGTACAGGAATAGGACATCTGCCATATTTGAAACGGCAGCTTGTCCATCGTCGCTTCCAGCGTTGCTGTTGAGGGAACCAGTGTGTTTGGCGCCATTGGCAGCCTCCTTGAAACAGATGATGCGTGTGTGTCATGCCGCGAAACACGCTTTCGATCCATTGATCCCATTTTGTTACAATGAAACAAACAGAAAACGTGCTTAGCTAGAATATTACTTGTTAATCATAATACCGGATTACATGAAAGTCAACGAACAGTGGAATTCTGTGTGATATTTCTTGCCAAAGTCTTCAGAATATGAGATGATAATAGTAATCATGATAACTATAATAAATAGTATTATACTTGTGTGAATTTATCACAGATTACATTGTAACAATGCGATAACATGCTGACATACGATGTACTCTGTAACGGATTTATCCGGATGGGAAAGTTGGACACGAGGGATTTTTATTTCATTCGACTAGACGTGACTGACTTGTTAAAAATGAAATGCAGAACAGGCGAAGAACCGTTGTAGCCACCGGGAGGACATCGAAGGAACAGGAGGGCAAGAAAAATGGGAAAACTATTTAAAAATAAAAGATTTCAAAATACGATGTTCTTTTTTGCGACGTTGACTTCCGTGATCTATCTGGTATGGCGCGCGGTCTTCACCCTGCCGCTCAAAAACGGAATCGTCGCGCTAATCTTCGGCATTATGCTGCTGGTGAGCGAGATTACATCCGCGCTCGGTACATATGAGCTGTATTATCGAAAAAATCGATCCAACAAGGTGGATCTTACGCTTCCGGAGATTCCGGAGAGCTGGTACCCGGATGTCGACGTCATCGTCGCAACCCATAACGAGCCGGTCGAACTGCTGTATAAAACAGTCAACGCGCTGACCTATATGGACTATCCGGACAAGAGCAAGGTGCATATCTATCTTGCGGACGACGGTAACCGTCCCGCAATGGCGAAGCTTGCGGAGCAATTTGGCATCGGTTATTTTCCGCTGGCAAACAACAAAGAAGCCAAGAGCGGAAACCTGAACAATGCCCTTCGCCAGACCAACTCGCCGTTGGTTGCTACGTTTGACGCGGATATGATCGCTCGGCGCGACTTTTTGATGCAGACGGTGCCGTACTTCTTCCTGCCGCGGATGCGTCATGAAAACGGAACCTGGCGTCTGCGCAATTCCGACGAGATCGACTCCGACTACAAGATTGGCTTTATCCAGACGCCGCAGAGCTTCTATAACCCCGATCTGTTTCAGTTTAATCTCTATGCGGAGCAAAAT
>CAYVAO010000023.1:0-6079 GCA_964448895.1 uncultured Christensenella sp. | reverse complement strand
TCTTCTCGCGCGAGATCAACGTCATGCGCAACAGCACCAACGCCGTGGCCTACCCGGGCAGCAACACGGTAATCTCCCGTCAGGCGCTGGAGGAGATTGGCGGGTTCCCGACGGATACGATCACAGAGGACTTTGAGACCGGCATCAAGATTCAGTCGAAGGGATACACCACGTATTCCACACTGCAACCGCTGGCAAGCGGCCTTGCGCCGACCAGCATCAAGAGCATGGTAACCCAGCGCGTTCGCTGGGCGCGCGGCGTGGTTCAGTCCGTGCGCAACACCAAGATTTTAACGAACAAAGGGCTCTCGCTCAGCGCGCGCATCAGCTATCTGCTGTCGTATTCGTACTGGTGGTCGTTTGGTCGCAGGCTGGTGTTTACCTTTGCGCCGATCATGTTTGCGCTGTTTGATCTGCAGGTGGTCAACACGACGTTCTGGGAAATCCTTGCGATCTGGGGTCCGCAGTATATCTTCTACACGCTTGCGATCCGTTCGCTTTCCAGCGACACAAGAAACCAGCGTTGGAACCAGATCATCGATACGATCCTTGCGCCGTTCATGGTGATTCCGGTACTGCTCGAGACCCTCGGTATTAAGCAGCACAAGTTTAAGGTGACGGACAAGAACTCCAGTAAGCCCCAGAATTCCAACATCGTGTACATCATTCCGCAGTTGATCATGCTGGGCATGTCCATTGCGGGCTTGATCCGCTACCTCGGTGGCAAATACGGCATGGCGCTGCTGTTTAGCAGCTTCATCGCTTTCTGGCTCATCTTGAACATCACAAACCTCTTGTATGCGGTGTATTTCATGATGGGACGCAAAGCCTATCGCGCAAGCGAGCGTTTTGAGGCGGAGATTCCGCTCAAGCTCTGCTATCACGACAAGCTGTTTACGGCAAAGACGAAGAATATCTCTGAAGGCGGATTTCTCTTCTCGATGGAGCATCCGGCCTACTTGCCGGACGATGCGCCGCTTACCTTTACGCTTACGAGCGAACACTACAGCGCAACCGTGCAGGGCAACATCGTCTATATCACCAGCATGGGCAATCAGTGGCTTTATCACGTGAAGCTCGTGCCGGGTATGACGGAGCAGGACACGCGTGAATACCTGCAGCTCGTCTACGACAGGCAGCATTCTCTGCCGAAGTCGATGAACATTTGGGTGACCGCGTTTGACGACCTTGTGAACAACGCAAGCCAGAGACTCGAAAAGCAGCGCTCGGAAATGCGCGCTCTGCCGCGTATCCAGTTGGAGCGTCAAGTGCGATTTGAGGAAGGCGTCACGGGCACGTTGATCGACTTGAACTTCAAGTATGCGCTCTTGCGCGGATTGAGTGAATCGGCCGATACGCTCACACTTTCTCCGCGAAGCGGGGTAGTGATTCACCTTCAAAATTCGAATAAACCCATGACGACGCCGGGCGTGATACTCTACAGCGTGGTCAATTGGGAAGAACTGACCAACAGCAAGGCATTCCAAACCCTGCTGGAAGATTGGATATTCGAATACAATCACGGCACGGCGAAACCCCGCCGCAGCAAAAAACGCCTTGCTGTATAGCACCGGATCATAGAATAAATGCAGTCCTCCGCGGGATCAAGCCTGCGGAGGATCGCGTTTATCCGGGAGCGTTCTCCTGTGGCGAAGGATACGCAAGTCATGGTAAAATCAATCTGAAGGATATGCGAAGACCGTTGATGGGATCGAAGAAGAGGAGTTGTTGACCATATGGCGATGGTGTTGACCGTATTGCGCTTGATTGTGTTTATTCTCTCCGCGGCGGGATATGTCGCCGTTGCGCGGGCATATTGGAAGATTACCCCGCGTGCCAGCTATATCTTTGTCTTCTCCGCGCAGGCGCTCGTGATCTATTTTGCGGGGTTGGCGGGTGTGCTCGCTTACGCTGCCTACGCGCTTTTCGGCGGCGGAATTGTCCTGCTCATCGCGCTGATCATCAATAAAAAAATCAAGCTTGCCTATAACACCTCGTCAATCAACGCCATCAACCTCGCGTTCGTGTTCACCATCGGGCTTATCACCGCTTCGCTGATCGATACATTTTTCGTGCATTACGATAACTTTTCGCATTGGGCGGTCGTGGTAAAATACATGCTCGTGACCGACCGGATTCCGGACGCTGCGAGTGCGATCATCGACTTTAAGAGCTATCCGCTCGGCAGTTCATCGTTCCTCTACTATGTTTCGCGCATCGTGGGCAACAGCGAGGGTGTGATGCTTGTAGGACAGGGAATCCTGCTGTGCTCCAGTTTTTATGCCGTGTTTGGCGCAATTCGCGATCAGAAACGGTTTCTGCTTGCGGCCCTTCTAGGCCTCGGATGCTCCAGCATGGCGTATTTTAACATCAGTATCCGCATCAACAACCTTCTGGTAGACTTCTTGCTGCCCGCGCTCGCGCTCGCTTCCATCGGGATACTGCTCGTCGAGCGAAAAAAGTTTTCTACCGCCTGCCTTGCGGTGCTGCCCGTTCTCGCGCTATTGACCATCGTGAAAAACACAGGCATCTTCTTCGCGTTGTTTGGATATGTGTTCCTGCTCTATCGCGCGGTACAGTTTCAAAAAGCGGATGCAAAGCTGCGCCCGTTTTTCTGGGGAGCGCTGGGCATCATCGCGCTGTCGCTGCTGCCGCTGATCGCGTGGAACATGCATACTTCGCTTGCGTTTCCCTCGGACGCGGGAAAATTCAGCTACGACTTTCAAACGCTTTCGTCGTTTGCCATCGATAAAACGCCCGCGCAGGTTCAGCAGATCGTGCTGCTGTTTCTGAAAACGGCGACCTCGCTGTCACAGTTGCCGACGCTGGGGTTCGTGTTGTTCAACGGCGTCGCGCTGGCGGCCTATCTGGTTGCGCGCTTTGCGTTTCATAAAAAGTGGCAGTTGCTCAAAACGCTGCTGCTGCTCGATCTCGCGGTTGTGCTGTATTACGCCGGCATTCTCGCTATGTATATTCTCTCCATGCCGCTGGACGAGGCGCTTCGCCTTGCGGGGTTCGATCGCTACGCTTCCAGCATGATTCTCTTCCTCATCGGCGCGCTCTCCATGCGGGTCACGATGGATGCGGAGAACTCCTTCTACTATCAACAGGGCGAGCGCAGGGATTATCGCGCGTTTTACAGCCTGACGGCGAAAAACGTCTATCAGGCGGCTATGGTGGTGCTCTCTCTTTCCGCGGGCTTGATTCTGCTCTCCGAACTCAACGGCATGAACAGCATCAAGGCGGATTATCCGGAGTCGCTGCCCGCGCGCGTATCCGCGCTGACCGGAGACAATTGGACGGGGCCGGACAACGACACGCGATATCTGTTTTACTCCTCGGACAGCGGAAACGAGGTAACGAGTTATGAATTGCCGTATGTCGGACGCTATTTCCTCTTTGCGTCGCAGGTGGACGCGGTGAGCGATTTTACAGACGACGCGTTTATGAATCAGATTCAAACATACGACAAGTTTGTCATCCTGGAGGCGACGCCTGAAATCCGCGTCTATATGAAAAAGCACGCAAACCTTTCGGGCGATCCGGGTATTTACGATGTGCGGGAGACTTTTCCCGAAGCCGTCATTCCGCAGGGATGAAAACAATGCTTGAGCCGCTCTGCCAGACAGAGCGGTTTTTCTCACGGCAGACTATATATGATATATATTTTTCGCGTTTGCTATTGCTTTTTGCATGCGAACGTGATAAATTATCAACAATCGCGGCAAGAGCCGCAGAGAAAGAAGCGTTTTATGACCCGTATCGCAAACGCAGCAGAATACCGTTACTTTAGCTTTACCGGCTATTACTTTGGTAAGGCTTCGTTCGGTTTGGCGCAGCAAGGGTGATCGGGTAAACAAACGCCGCATACGATCGCATCGCACCGCAGCCAAACAGGCTGCGGTTTTTTTAACTGGCGGAGGGAGAAAAATATGATTGTATTACTCAAACCAAACCCGAATCCCGATCAGCTCGAGAGCCTGAAGAACTGGCTGCTCGGCAAGGGCATTCAAATTCACACCAGCCTCGGCACAAGCCAAATGATCCTCGGCCTCGTCGGGGACACGTCTACGCTGGATATCGATCTGATCAGCGCGCTGGACATCGTGGAAGACGTCAAGCGCGTTCAGGAACCGTATAAGAACGCAAACCGCAAATTTCATCCGGAAGACACGATTATCCCGGTCGGCAACACTCAGATTGGCGGCGGCACGCTGACCATCATGGCGGGCCCTTGCTCGGTGGAAAGTGAAGAGCAGATCGTCACCGTCGCAAAAGCGGTCAAAGCAAGCGGAGCCACCATGCTGCGCGGCGGCGCGTTCAAGCCGCGCACCTCGCCTTACGCCTTTCAGGGAATGGGCGCGGAGGGTTTGGAACTCATGAAGCTCGCCCGCACGGAGACGGGGCTGCCCATCGTGAGCGAGATCATGGACGCTTCCCAACTGCCACTGTTCGACGACGTGGATGTGATTCAGGTCGTCCAGATCACACGCGGACTTGCCTCCACCTATGAGGACTGGCTCATGAGCGCGGACTACGTCAGCGCGAGCGGAAACGAGCAGGTCATCCGCTGCGAGCGCGGCATTCGTACCTTCGAGACTTACACGCGAAACACGCTGGATCTCGCGGCGATTCCGGTATTACGGCATTTGACTCACTTGCCGGTTATCATCGATCCCAGCCACGCGACGGGAAAATACGCGCTGGTAGCGCCCCTTGCGATGGGCGCGGTTGCGACGGGTTGCGACGGGCTTCTCATCGAGGTGCATAACGATCCCGCGCACGCGCTGAGCGACGGCCCGCAGTCCCTGAATCCCGACGCGTTTGACAAGCTCAATCGCAGAATTCTCGCGCTGCACGCGTTTATGACGAGCGGGGAGGGAAAAGCGTGAACGTCGGCATCGTGGGACTCGGCCTCATCGGCGGTTCGATGGCAAAGAGCATCAAGATTCGAACGGCGCACACGGTCTGGGGCGTTGATCTCGACGCGGAAACCATGACGCTCGCGCGGCTCAGCGGCGCTATCGACGGCGCGCTCACGCGTGAAAATCTGCCGAATTGCGATCTTGTGCTCGTTGCGATCCGCCCGGCTGCGGCGATTCGCTGGGTAAGCGAGAATGCGGATTTGATTGCGAAGAAGGCGATCGTGGTCGATCTCTGCGGCGTCAAGCGCGGCGTCTGCGAGCAGCTTGCGCCGATCGCGAAACAGCACGGCTTTGCCTACATCGGCGGGCATCCGATGGCGGGCCGGGAGCGCGGCGGATTCGTCTCCTCCAGCGAGGAGCTCTTTACCGGCGCTTCCATGATCCTGACACCCGATCAAAACACCGATATGCGCATGCTGGAGACACTCAAGGCGTTTTTTACGGATATCGGCTTCGCGGGGCTGACCTTCTCCACGCCGGAGGAGCACGACCGCATCATCGCGTACACCTCGCAGCTGGCTCATCTGGTCTCGAGCGCATACGTCAAGTCGCCGGAAGCGCAAAGAAGGCGCGGTTTTTCGGCGGGCAGCTTTCGGGATATGACGAGGGTGGCGCATCTCGACGAGGCGATGTGGACAGAGCTGTTTTTAGACGATGCGGACTATTTGACCGAGCAGCTGACCATATTGATCGACCATCTCAACGAATACCGCGAGGCGCTCTCGGCGCACGACGCGGAAAAGCTACAGGCGCTCTTAAAAGACGGGCGCGAGAAGAAAGCCACGGCGGGAGGAAACTAAATCATGGATCAGCGCGTCATCCACGTTTCCGTGCGGGAAGGATACGATGTGATCATCGGCAGCGGTTTGCTGCCCGAAAGCGGGCGGTTGATCCGCGCCGCATTGGGGGATCGCCGTCTCGCGGTAGTAACAGACAGCAACGTGGCGAAGCTTTATATGCCGGAGTTGCAAAAAAGCCTGCGTGAGGCGGGATTTGACGCTTGTTCCTTCGTTTTTCCCGCGGGGGAAGCGCATAAGCGCATGGATACCATGGCTGGCATGTTGGAATTTTTTGCCGAACAGCAGTTGACGCGAAAGGATTGCGTCGTGGCGCTCGGAGGTGGGGTAACGGGAGACATGGCGGGTTTCGCCGCA
>CAYVAO010000022.1:0-11290 GCA_964448895.1 uncultured Christensenella sp. | reverse complement strand
TCCAGAATGAAATCGCGCGAAACGATCTCCTCCTGCGTGTATGGGCGAATGGAGTAGATGCCCGGCAGGTCGACGACCGACGCGTCCTTAACGCCCTTGATCTCGCCGGACTTTTGCTCAACCGTTACCCCCGGAAAGTTTCCGACATGCTGATTGGACCCCGTAAGTGCATTGAACAGCGTCGTCTTTCCCGAGTTTTGATTGCCTGCAAGCGCAAATACCATCGTTTTGATCTCCCTCCACCAGCGCGATGTTCCGCGCGTCGTCCTTTCGCAGCGTCAGCTCATAGCCTCGAACGCAGATCTCAATCGGGTCGCCCATCGGTGCGGTTTTGATCAGCGTAATCCGCGTCCTTGGAATCAGCCCCATATCCAGCAGCCGCAGCCGCAGCGCCCCCGCGCCGCCAACGGCCTGAATCGTTGCGGATTGTCCGGTTTTTAACTCGTCCAGCGTCATAAATACTTCCTCTGATTTCCGTCTATTCTCGTGCGCGACGATCGCGTATGCAAACCAACTATCGAGTTAGACATCTCTAACTGCTCTATGAGTTTACAGCATCTAACACGTGTTGTCAATCCCCCTGATCCCCTGTTTTTACGTCTGGATTTTTTCTTGTAATTCCCTGCTTCGGGGTGTAGCATAGAATCCAGAAACGGAGGTGCAGCCATGCAGGTTAACGAGTCCATTGAAGATTATTTAGAGCAGATTCTAATTCAGCAGGAGAAAAAAGGCTGCGCCCGTTCGGTGGACATCGCCACCAACCTGAAGGTCACCAAAGCCAGCGTCAGCCACGCAACGAAGCTCCTGCGGGAGAATTCCTATATTCGCATGGACGACGACAAGAGCATTACGCTGACCGCCGAGGGGCGCAAGATTGCCGAAAGCATCTACAACCGGCATCTTGTGCTCGCAAAGTTTCTCATGCGCCTCGGCGTTGCGGAGGAAACCGCGTTTGCGGACGCCTGCCGCATGGAGCACGATATCTCCGCCGAAACGTTCGCCGCCATCTGCCGCCACGCGGAAAAGGGCTGGGAATAGGTTCCCTGTTTTCCCTTCGGGAATTGATACTGCATGCAACAAAGCCATCCGGCAAACGGATGGCTTGTTTGTTGGGTTCTATGCTTTTCGAAATTTTGCTCCGTATCGTCAGGATTCTCCGTAGGGAAAGACGTGCTCCGCCTTGGACTGAAACTCCTTCAACGATTGAATCTTGCCGTCCTCGCTGAATTCAACGAGCGAAACGCCGTTAAACAGGCTTTCCTCGCCGTCGTAAACGCAGCCAAACGTCCACTCAACGGCAAGCGAGTTGCCCTGGCGAATGCTGCCGAGAATGTCCCAGCGGGTGACGCGGCCGCGTTTGTTCCAGTCCTGAAACCAATAAACGATCTGTGTTAGCCCGCGGTACTCCGGTCCGTAGCATTCGCTGTACACCGCGTCGGGCGCAAAGAATTCCGCAAGTCGGGATTCGTCCTGCGAAATCCATGCTTGGAAATAGGCCTCGATCAACCGTTCCGGTTCCATGTTCCCTTCCGATCTTTCACTTGAAAACAAGTAAAGGGCTTATCCTCGGAAGTCATCATCCCCGCCCAGCCTACCTATTTTCTTTGAAAAATAGATAGAAGAACTCTTATCCCTGGAAATCATCATCCCCACCCGGCGCAGCCGGCACCGGCGTCGGGGTCGGCAAGGTAGGCGTAACCGACGCCATAGGCTCGCCGGTGTTGTCGTCCAACCCGTCGCCGTCCGAATCCACCTGCGGCGCAACATACGGCAGTCCGGTGTTGTCGTCCAATCCATCGCCGTTGGCATCGACCGGCGGCAGGGTCGTAGTATTGTTATCATCTGCAACCTCAACCGGTGTGAGAGTCTTATAATCCGTCGTCGAATACACCGCGCCGCCCTTTGCCGAAAGATAGAGCGTTCCGGTATACCCGTTCGGGTCTGTAAATCGCGGCAGAATGCGCGAGAGCACGTCCATCTTGCTCTCCAAATCGGTTGCCTGTCCAACGTGAATCTTAAGCCCGTTGCTTGCAGTCATCGTAATGGCAAGCGGCGTCGTCAGGTCAATAGACTTAATCGAGCTGGTCAGCGAGTATTGCTCCAACACGGCGATGAGCTGAACGAGCGTTGCCGTTGAAAAGTCGTTTCCTTCGCCCAATCGTTGGCCGAGTTCGTAACCGGTCATGCTCACGCCCGTGACCTGAATCAAGTCCGAAATATCCGTTCCGGCGGTCATGGAGAGCACGTAACCGTTCTTGTCGATGATAACCGTGCTGTCGAGGCCGATAATACCCGCAACCTCCTTGCGCTCGCTGACGATGATGCGAACGCGGCTCGGGAAGATATAGGTCACCGATTCCACCTGCAAATACGGGTTCTCGGAGATCTTCTCCTTTGCCTCGTCCAGATCGACGAGCAGCATGTGCGTGCCAAGTTTCAAACCGGATTGCTGAACGATATAATCTGTTGAAAATGCGTCGTTTCCCATGACGACGATATCCGACAGCAGGAAGCCGAAATACAACGCAACGCCAACCGCAACCAGCATGGCCAGCACAATCGCCAGATTGCCAAAGATCTTGACAAACATGGCCATGTTCTTCTTTTTGCGCAGTTGCTTTTCAACGTATTCCTCGTGTTTACGGGCGGCTTCGCGCGCGCGCGCTTTTTTCTCCGCCTCATGCATGCGAATGGTTTCTTCGGTTTCGTTGATATGAATACGCGCGGTCGTCGAGGAACCGGTACGGAAGATTTTCGTACGTGTCGTTTGTGAATGCTTCTTTGGCCGGACTTCCTCTTCGTCCTCGTCAAAATCGTCTTCTACGCCAAAGAGATTGATCGGTTTGGTCGTCTGAGCGCTGCGCGCGCGTTCCCGCCGCGCCGTTTCGCGCTCTTCCGGGGTATAACGCATCCGAACGGAATCCGTAACAACCTGTTCGCCGTCGTCCCAGGTAAGCTTTGCGATACTCTCCGCATCCTCTTCGTCGGAGAAGTCGAGATCTTCGTCGTCAAACAGATGTTTGAGCGGCGGCTCCGGCGGCTCGCCGTACTGCCGGTTCGCCAGCGCCGGATCGGCCTCTTCCTCCGAAGGTACGGGTTCGAAGAAGTTGGACCAAAAGCCCTTCTTCTTCTCGCGATCGCGAACGTCTTTCGGTTGTCTGTCCTTGCTTTTTGCCATCGATACGCGGTTTTCCTATCTGTCTGTCGATCCATCGAAGAAACGGTAGCGAAAGTTCCGTTCGTGTGTCCCTGCAGCGCCGTTATCCCTTTGCAGGCGAGTGCAGCATCTTCTGCTGGTTGTTATAACGCGAAATACTGAGAAGAACGCCCATAGCCGCTAAGAAAATCATCATGGAGGAACCGCCCGCGCTGATGAACGGAAGCGCCTGTCCCGTCGTTGGCAGCAGTCCTGTGCAAACACCAATGTTTACGAATACCTGCAAGCCGAAAACGACCGTGATGCCGCCGGCCAGCATGCTGCCAAACCGGTCTCGGCACTGCAGCGCAATTCGAATGCCGCGGTAGACAATGAAACCGTATGCCGCGAGCACAAGCAGTCCGCCAACAAGTCCCAGTTCTTCGCAGACAATCGCAAAGATAAAGTCCGACTCGCCATACGTCATGTAGAGCAGCTTCTGGCGGCTGTTGTTGAGGCCTACGCCAAAGAGCCCGCCGGAACCAAGCGCATAATAGGACTGAATCAGCTGATAACCGTCGCCCAACGCGTCCTTCCAGGGATCGACAAACGAGGTCAATCGAGCCATTCGATAGGGCTCTATGATGGCTAACAGCGCAAACAACGCGGCAAACACAACCGCGAGCAGAAGCATCTGCTTCGTATCGCAACCGCCGATGAACAGCAGCGAATACCCCATCAGACCCATGATAACCGCCATGGACATATTCGGCTGCAACATGACCAGACCGCAGATAATACCAATGACCAGCAGCATGGGCAGCATGCCCTTTGTAAAGCTCTGCATGACCAGGTGCTTCTTCGCCATGAAGGAGCACATGTAGAGCATCATACCGAATTTTGCAATTTCGGAAGGCTGAATACTTTGACCGCCGATGACGATCCAGCGTTTCGCACCATTCGTTTCCTGGCCGACGACCAGAACAGCGAGCAGCAGCACGATGGAGACCAGAATACCAATGAGTTTAAAACGCTCCAGCTTTCGAAAGTCAATATACGAAATCGCCAGCATCATTGGAAAACCGACGGCAAGATAGACCGCCTGCTTGCGGATGAAATAATATCCGTCGTAGCCGACGGAAGCGGTGTTCTGCGCGTAATAGTAGCTCGCCGAGAACACCATGACCAGCCCAAAAGCGCAAAGCAGGCCGATCATCAGCACAATCGGATAATCGATGCGCCCTACCTTACGTTTCTGTTTTGCCGGTGCACGTCGTTCCATGGCTTCTCCGTAAACTAGTGTGTTCATTTTTCACAAGTTTCCCGTTGCGTCGCGCTCTGCGGCGTTCGAGATAAATGTGCATCGTGTATCATACCAGAACCGCCGCGCAAAACAAAGCGAATCGGATATTTGTTTTCAGATTCTTTCCAATATCCTGCGAATCGTTTCCGGTTTGCTACGTCCGTTCAACACTCAATCGCAGCGAAAAAAGAAGGACGCAACGCGTCCTTCTGCTACTATTTCTTCGTTTGTACGCGCTATCCGCGTAGAATCTGCTCGCTAAACACGCGGTTCCAGCGTTCGCTCTCCTCTGCCAACGGTGAATGCGCGCTGTCTTCAAACCAGATCCATTCCTTTTTCGGCGCGTCCAGCGCGTCCAGCCATTGTTTGGCAAGCTCCGGCGGCGTATTGCTGTCATGCCGGCCAATCGTCAGGAAGACGGGTACGTCCATCTTCTTTACGTCGCTGAGGAAATCGCAGGCGACCACCTCGCGCCAAAGCTGGTGCATGTTGTAGAGCTGCCCCATCGCATAGCGGTACAGGTCGGCGAGCGTGTACTCCGGCGAGCGCAGAACGGGCAGCACGAGCGAAGAGATCAGCCCTTCCTTTTTTCCGTGCGCCGCGCCGCCGTATTTCGTCATCAGGTTTCGCTGCGTCATCAGATCATCCAACGAGGCATACATGCCCTGTTGCGGCCAGCCGATGCGCGCCAGATCTTTGAGCGCCTTTGCGTCCTTCCGTCTCTGTGCCTCGTTCAGCACAAACTCGTAGGAAATCCGCTCGTTTTCCGCACCGTTGGCGAGCTGGCCGATGCCAACGTAGGCGGCGATCTTCTCCGGGTATTTCACGCAGAGCAGTACGCCGAGAAAGCTGCCGTAGGAGTGCCCAACCACGTAGATTTTCTCCTGATGGAACCGCTCGCGCAGATAGTCCACGACAAGGCGCGCGTCCTCGACGCAGGTATCCATGTTCATCGTTTGCTTTGCCTGCGCGGAGGAGTAGCTCTTGCCCGCGCCGCGCTGGTCGAGGCAGACGATGGTGCATTCGTCCGTCAACGGCGCCTGATCCACCAGAACGGAATGCCGGTTACAGGCCCCCGGGCCGCCATGCAAAAATAACACTACGGGGTTTGTCTCCTTGGTTCCGCGGATCCGAATGTCCAGTTTCGTGCCGTTGATCGGAAGTTTCTCGTGCAAATCGATGGGATAACTGCGCTTCATAGCTGATATCCTTCTTTCCAAGTGTTCTATGAGAGCATATAAAATTGTCTGTCTCTTTGCTCTGTAGTATATCCCTTTTTTCGATTGTATACACGCAACATTTACCCAATATTATGTGGAGTTTCGCATTGTGAAAGCTACAAATGGCTTACACTCCTGTGAATTTCCTGCTACGAATGCGTTAACATTTCAAGTTCCAATTTAGTTCCCTGCTTAAATAACAAGGCAACTTGCCATCGAAACAATACGAATTGGAATTTTCAGTAATGCTTCCTGTTATCCTACGCCCTTTGCCCACTACCCTGATTTGTTGACCCGAATTTTGTGGAATGCTATACTGTATCCAGTTTTGGGCGTGCTTCTGCGCCCGCCTGCCGGATTTGCCGTTTGCCTGTTGCGCAAAAAGGAGCGGTTGTTTGCCCTCGCGCGGCACGCAAACCGGAAAGGACATTGTTTTCATGACACACCGCAATCTGCGATTGGTCTCTCTTGCACTGGCGCTGCTGTTTTGTCTTGCGATTATCGGCTGCGCGCTCCCGTCCCCCGTTCCCGTGGAGGACGGCACCGGAACAACAGCCTCCCTTGCCACAACAAACGTCGCAAACCCCGCTACAAGCGGCGCCAACTATGCCGTGAACCTCACGGACATGGCGGGAAACACCGTTCAGCTTGATTCCGCAGTCAGCAGCATTGTCGTGCTCGACCCGGGCGATTGTGAATTGCTTTACGCACTCGGCGCGGGGAGTCTGGTGGTTGGGCGCACCGCGGAGTGCGACTATCCCAATGAGGTCAATGCCATTCCGTTTGTCACGGTCGACGGCAAGGCGGATCCGGATCTGGTTATTCTGCTCGCGCCGCAGGTGGTTGTGCTTTCCGCCGAGCAAGCGCAGGACGCGGAGTTGATCTCCGCGCTCGGTACCGCGGGCATTCTGCCCGTTGTGACGAACGCGACGGATATCAACAGCCTCTACAGCACAATTACGCTGCTCGGCACGCTGACGAGTCACGTCACCGAGGCAAACGCGCTCGTTTCCAGCATCATTACCTCGCTGGCAGAGCTGCAGCAGAAGATTTCAGCGCACGAGGATACCGTATATTTGGAACTTTCCCCGCTGCCAAGCGGCCTGTCCACGGTCGGGGGGAACACCTTTGCCTCGGCACTGATCGCGTGGATGGGGTTCCACAACGAGTTCGAGGATCAGGCGGGAACGCTGTCCATCACGCAGGATCAGGTGATTGGGCGTAATCCGGACTATATTTTAACGACCAAGCAAAATGCTCCGGAGGCCGCCTCGCCGGAGAGCACGACCGCGCCGGAGGAATCCGCCGCGCCGGAGGAAACCGTAACCGAAACACCTGCGCCGGACAGCACCACAGCGCCAACACCGAAAACTGGCGTGGATGAGATTCTGCTTCGTGCGGATTGGCAGGGTATTGACGCGGTATCGAACAAACGCGTGTATTATATCGATGCGCGCCTGCTGCTTCGCGCAGGGCCGCGCGTGGTGGATGCGGCGAGTGCGCTCTATTCCATACTCTATGAAGGAAAGCAGCCGTAACGAATCACAATAATAGCTGCATTCCTTGCTCTATGGAGGAGATACAGCCCTAACAAATCATAAATGAGAAGCGCGCAACGGGAGCTCCGCTGCGCGCTTTGTTGTCGTGTCCGAAACAGGGTTCTAACGATCTGTATACACCGTTAGTCGATCGCGGTAAACGCATCCTTTCTGATCATTCTATAAAATGAGAAGCGCGCAACGGGAGCTCCGCTGCGCGCTTTGTTGTCGTGTCCGAAACAGGGTTCTAACGATCTGTATACACCGTTAGTCGATCGCGGTAAACGCATCCTTTTCCATGCCGCAAACAGGGCATACCCAATCTTCCGGCAGATCCTCGAACGCGGTGCCCGGCGCGATGCCGTTGTCGGGATCGCCAACTTCCGGATCATATACATAACCGCAAACGCATTCATACTTCATATAGTGTACCTCCTGTTAGTTATTGAACCAGCTGTCCGTCCCCGCGCGGGTGATCCGCTTTTCCGGTTCGGCAGACTTGTTCTAAAGACCAATATAGCAAATCCAATTGGTAAATACAAGTGTCAGTCTTATAGCAAATATAGCTGTTCTTTTCGCAGCGAACGTATGATTTCTTGCGTTTTTGTTGTTATAACAACAGATAGCGGATATGCCAGATGTTACACTGATTTCAGAAGCGTATGGGGAACCATTCAACCGTGCCGCAGGTACAACCCAGAAAACAGGATCACGGTCACACAGAATCGTATTCCATCGCCAAAGGAGGATGTCATATGTCAAATACAATATTGAAGAACATCGATTTATCCACGCCGCTGGATTTGCGCGCACTGGTCTCCTATCAGGAGGGGCAGATCGGCAGCCGCACGCTCGCGCAGAACAGCGCCATGAGCCTTACGCTCTTTGCCTTCGCAAAAAGCGAGGAGATCAGCTCCCATGCGTCCAAGGGGGACGCCATGGTGCAGGTGCTCGACGGAACGGCGCGCATCACCATTGGCGATACGGAACACCACCTCACGACTGGGCAAACCATTGTGATGCCCGCGGGCGTGCCGCACGCGCTGTTCGCGTTGGAGCCGTTTCAAATGCTGCTGACCGTGGTGTTTCCGCATTAGACCGATTGAAAACGAAGCAGGAGCTGCCAAAGAATTGGCAGCTCCTGTTTGTCTTGCGTGCTACGCGAAAGCTTATTTCCCGATATCGCGATAAACATCCTCGTTGTAGGACACGATCGACGTATCCTTTTCCCATTTAGCCAACGTGTCGGTCCAGAGCTTGTCCGCGTTTGTCGCGATGACCTGCGCTTTGATCGCGTCAGTCACCTGATCGAGCGTCTTCGTTGCGGCGGGTTCCGTTCCAACCAACTGCAGAATGTAGAGCATGTTGTCGATCTGGATCACCGGGGTGTATTCGCCGTCCTTGAGCTGCTTGACCGCGTCTACCAGTTTGGCATCCCACGTTGTGTCTGTGCCGCCAACATACATCAGAAGACCGGTGTCAACAAACGACGGATAATCCGTATACATGGAATCTTCGCCATACTTCTTGATCGCGTCCGTAAAGCTTGTTCCGGATTCCAGCGCGGCATATGCTTCGTTCGCCTTTGCGCGCGCGTCCTTAATGTATTCTTCAAAGAGCGCGTCCGCGGCCGCCTTCTTGGTCAGGTAGTCGTTGACGAGTTTGTCGCCGCCCGTAATCTCCGCTGCGGAGATGGTTACGCTTGTATCCGTAGCAGGTTTCCCGCTCGCGGTATACTTGTCGGCCAGCGCGCTGAGCGCCGCCGCGCCGTATTCGTTCGCAATGGATTCCATGTCCGACTGAAGCGTCGTATAATCCTGCGACACATCCGCCGCCGGGGAGATGGTGATCGAGCGCACGCGAACATAGCCTTCCGGCGTAAAGAGCATCGGGTCGCCGCCGCTCTGCTGGTAGCCTTCCGCGGCACTGAGATAATCGGCCGGTGTCTTGGTGTAGGTATCGGTCTGGGTGGCGAGCAGATTATCGAAGTAAGCTTTCACCTCGTCGTCCGTCGCGGTCACACCCTCGGTCACCTTGGCTTTCAGCGCAGCCATGATCGCTTCGTTCTGATAGCCGTCGGTCAGGTAGGCGCGGAAGCCTTCCACGTCCATATTCATGCCCGCGGCATCAAGCTGCTCCTGAAAGATTTCGTTTGCGCGGGTTTCCACATCTGCAGCCCCTTCGGTCTGCGCCTGCGTACGGAAGGCGCCGAGGTAGCTCTCCATCTGCGCGTCGACCTTAGTGGTTATGTCCGCTTTCTCAGCGTCCGTCAGCACGATGCCCATCTGATCTGCTTCGTAGATCTGCACCTTCTCGGAAACGAGAGAGGAAACCACGTTGTCCTGCATCGCTTCGATTTCTTCGGCTGTGGAGGGCGCGGCCATGCCATAGTAGGAGTACATCTGAACAATGCTGTTGTATTGGTTGAGTACGTCGCCCTTCGTGATGATGAGGTCTTTTCCAACCTTAACGGCAACCTGGGCAAGGTCTTTGTCGTTGCTCTGCGCATCCGAAGCGGTTGCGTCGGAATTGCTCGCCGTGTCTGCCTTTTTCGCGCAACCCGCGAAAGACAGCATCAGCGTAATTGCCAGCAGCGCGGCGACCGCCTGCTTCCATGTGAACTTCATAATATGCTGATTTCTCCCTTACGTTATTGATATGGAAAATGTGCCACTCGTACATTATATGCCCGCGTCCGTGTCAACGCAACGCACAATTGTGTAAAGGAATTGTGGCAGTTTGGCGGTAATTGCCGCGGCATCGGCGTTTTTTCGCCGTATTTCAATTGCGAGGGGTTCGCCGGCCAACAACCGCGCGTTTTCATAGTTCGAAATGGCGGCAATGAGCTTTCCGCCGTCGAGTCGCGCATTGTCGCTGAATTTGAGCTTCGCCTCGCCGTCGCGAACCGTAACGCTCTCCAGGAAAGCCCGCGAAGCATACGCCTTGACCTCGGAGATACGCATGAGGTTGGTCACGCTCTCCGGCGGCTCGCCGTAGCGGTCGATGAACTCCTCGGTCACGTCCATCAGGCTCTCCGCGCCGTCGATCTCCGCAATCCGGCGGTACGCCTTGAGGCGCATGATCTCGCTCGGCACATAGTCATGCGGAATGTGGGCGTCAATCGGGATGTCCACCGTGGTCTCCGTGACAGGTTCGAGCTCTCTTCCCTGCTGCTCGTCTACGGCGCGGCGAATCAACTTGACGTAGTATTCGTACCCGACGTCCGTAATGTGCCCGTGCTGTTCCGCACCAAGCAGCGAGCCCGCACCGCGAATCTCCAAGTCGCGCATCGCGAGCTGGAACCCCGCGCCAAACTGCGTGAATTCGCGAATTGCCATCAGGCGCTTTGCGGCCTTTTCGTTCATCACCTTGCCGGTCTGCACGGTGAAATACGCGTAACCAATCCGGCTGGAACGGCCGACGCGCCCGCGGAGCTGATACAGCTGCGCAAGGCCCATCTTGTCCGCGTCCAGCACGGCGAGAGTGTTCGCGTTCGGAATGTCCAGCCCGCTTTCAATAATCGTCGAACAGAGCAATATGTCCGAGCGGTACTCCTGAAAGTCCAGCATTGCCTGCTCGAGCTGTGTATCGCACATCTGCCCGTGGGCAATCGTAATGCGCGCTTCGGGTACGAGCGCCTCCAGGTGCCGCGCGGTGTTCTCCATGTTCTGCACGCGGTTGGACACCACATACGCCTGGCCTTTGCGCGCAATTTCGCGGGTGAGCGCGTCCTTGAGCAGCGCGTCCGTATATTCCAACACGTAGGTCTGGACGGGATAACGCGCCTCCGGCGGGGTCTCGATAACGCTGATGTCGCGAATGCCGGTCATGGACATGTTCAGCGTGCGTGGAATCGGCGTTGCCGTCAGCGTCAGCACGTCCACGGTCTTCTTGATCGCCTTGATCTGCTCCTTGTGGTTGACGCCAAAGCGGTGCTCCTCGTCGATGATCAGCAAGCCCAATGCCTTAAAGCGCACGTCCTTTGCCAAGAGCGCGTGGGTGCCGACGACCGCGTCAAGCGTTCCTTCCGCAAGTTGCTTCTTGATCTCCCTGCGCTCCTTTGCGGTTTGAAAACGCGAGAGGCACGCCGTCT
>CAYVAO010000021.1:0-11509 GCA_964448895.1 uncultured Christensenella sp. | reverse complement strand
CGCAAATCAACGGCTATGGGGAAGCCCTCTCCAAAAATATCCGGTATATGTTCAAGTCCGGCCTGCACACGGTTACGGTCAAGGAAGAAATTCGACATATCGAAAACTACTTTGACATGCAGGCGTTTAAGTATCCCAACTGTGCGTTCTATTTCATTGATTTGCCGCCGGAGCTGGAGAGCTGGCGCATTCCGCAGATGCTGATTCAAACGTTTGTGGAAAACGAGTTTAAGTATGCGATCTCCGTGGATACGGTGCTTACGGTTATCATCAAAATCAGCAAAACCGATCGAAACGGGCAGGAGATGCTGCTCATCGAGATTGAAGACGACGGCAAGGGCTATCCGCGGGATGTGCTGCGATATATGAACGGGCAGAGCAAACCGCGTACGGAGGATGGTTCCCGCGTGGGCCTCTGGAGCGTGAAACGCATGATGTCGCTGATGTATGAGCGGGACGATCTACTGGAACTGAGCAATATTGAACCGCACGGTTGCCTGAACCGGATCTGGGTACCGGCGGAACCGGTGCATGAGTTTTCGGAAGACGTGGCGTCCCCGGAGCAGTAAGAAAAAATGATGCAAGAGGAGGTGGGCAGATGCGGCTTTTGATCGTGGACGACGACGTCCCGACCGTAGAGACGGTTTGGGATTCGATCGCCTGGCGCGAGATCGGCATAACGGAAGTTGAAATTGCCCACAGCGTTTCGCAGGCAAAAGCGGTGATCGAGCGCGCGCCGGTGGACATCGTCATCAGCGATATCGAGATGCCGCAAGCGTCCGGCCTCGATCTGCTCGCGTGGATTCGCGCGCGAGGCGAGGAGACGGAGTTTATCCTGCTGACCTGCCACGAGAGATTTGACTACGCAGCGCATGCCATCAAGCTGGAAGCCGCGGAATACCTTGTGAAACCCTTTGACGCGGAGATTATGCAGCTTACGCTCAAGCGCGTCATCGCGAAGATAACGGAAGCGCAGCGCCTGCGGGAAAAGAGCGAGTACGGCGAGTGGCACAGTAAAAATCTTCGACAGGAGCAGCTCAACTTCTGGCTTTCGCTCTACAGCGGCATCGTCGGCAACGGTCACGAATCGATCAAAAACGAGATCCTTGCGCGAAAACTACCAATCGACACCAGGCAGATGTTCCGGCTCATCGTCACGAAGATTACGGACTACGAGCGCCCGCTGGAGGATATCGGCAACGACCTGTTTTTTCTGCTGCTGGAGAATATTCATTCCGGGCTGATTTGCCGATCGGAGGAAAACGAGAGTGTCGTCCACCGCGTTGGCGAAACGGGGCTTTGGTTTATGACGACGGTGCCGGACGCGCCGGAAGAGGAACTGATTGCCCACTGCGAGCAGGTGATTGCGGCCTGCGCGGAGCGCGCGCGGGTCAAGGTGACATGCTGCGTCGGCTGCGCCTGCGCCATCGAGGAACTGCCGGAGAAGCACCACCAGCTGCACCGCATGATCCAGCGCAGCGCCGCGTTTTACGGGCAGGCGTTTTCGGAAAGCGGCGCAATTGGCGCATCCTGCGGTGAGCCAATGATTCTCGACCTTGAACGCCTGGAAAAATGGCTGATCGATCGGGACAAGATGTCGCTTATGACCTATATCAAGGATGTGCTCAAGATTCGCACGGACAACCGCACGCTCAACGAGCGAAGTCTATTTCTGATGAAGCAGGAGATTTTGCAGGCGGGCTACGGGTATCTTTCGGAATGCGGCATTCAGGCGACGCTGCTGTTTCATGATGAAAACTCCATGCGGCTTTCGGATCTCTCAACGCAGTCCGCGGTGGATATGATCCGCTGGGTCAACTACCTGCTGGAGCGCGCGTATGATTACGAGGAAGAGGTGCGGAAAGCCAGCGGCCTCATCGAACGCATCAACGCTTATGTGCATGAGCATTTCAGCGAGCAGTTGGATCGAAACGAGATCGCGGGCGCGTTTCACCTCGCGCCGGAGTATCTCGCAAAGCTCTACAAAAAGAAGACGGGCGTCTACCTGAAGGACTATATCCGCGAATATCGCGTGGAGCAGGCAAAGCGCCTCTTGCGGGATAAAAACGTGCTGGTGAGCGACGTTGCCGGTGCGGTCGGATTCGACAACTTCAGCTATTTTTCGACGATTTTCCGCAAATATGTGGGCGTAACACCGAACGAATACCGCAGGGGAGAGCCCTAAGAAAAGGCAGATCGCGCGTGGATTCACGCGCTGACCAATAGAACGCGAAACAGGAAAATGAAACAGCGCACCCTGAGCAAAGACGCAAAAAGCGGTCATACGGGATGTGCTGTTTGTCGTACAAATTACGGTTTTACTCAAACTTTACATTCACTCGTTTTCAAAATAAGACCGCTTGATTTTGAAAGAGAGTGTCAGGCGCGTATTGCTATACTCGAAGTATCAAAAAAGGAGGATACCCGTGATGAAACTGACCAAACGTCTTTTTGTGTTCGCTATGGTGGCGATTCTGGCGTTCGGCGCGTTTGCCTGCAAAGCAGCAGAACCCGCCGCAACAGGAACCACTGCATCCAACGATTCAACAGCGACAGCTCCGGCCGCTGAGGAACCCAAGGCTATTGAAAAAGTGGTTTATGCCTATGCTACGTTTAACAACATTCCCACCGAAGAGACTCTGGCCTCCGTGGAAGAGGCGATCAACGCCATCACACGCGATAAGATCGGCGTGGAAGTAGAACTCAAACCCATCGTGATCTGGGACTACTCCAGCACCGTCAGCCTCGCGCTGCAGGGCGGCGAACAGATCGACGTCTTCCAGAGCCTTGGCGATCTGAGCACGGCCATCAGCACCGACATGTGCCTTGACATCACCGATTTGATCGATACCTGCGCGCCCGAGAGCAAAGCCCTCATCGGCGATAAATGGCTCGCGGCCTGCACCTCCGGCGGCAAACTTTACGGTCTGCCCACCTATAAGCCGATCGCGCTGACCCAGATGGTCATCTACCGTCAGGATATCGCGGATGCGCTCGGTATCGACATGAGCACGGTCAACAGCGTCAACGACGTGACCGCGGTTCTCGAGCAGGTGAAGGCGGCTTATCCCGATATGACGCCGGTCGCCGCCGTCAATCAGGGCAACCTTGGCCTCTCCCCGCAGAACGTAGACTACCTCACCGATAGTATGTATGCGCCCAAAGGCGTGCTGATGGGTGACGAACTCAAGGTTGTGGACTATTACGCAACGCCAGAGTTTGCAAACATCTGCAACCTTGCGCGTGACTGGTTCAACAAAGGCCTCGTCATGAAGGATGCCGCCACCACCTCCAGCACCGCGGCGGAACTCATGGCCTCCGGCAACTATTTCTGCTATATCGCTTCCTATAGCTATCCGGAAGCGGACACCGCGGCTTCTCTGGAAGCGCAGTGCGGCGGCTTTGACCTCGGCGCAAAGACGATTGGTACCGCGTTCCTCGACACGTCTTCCATCAACGCGCTGACCTGGATGGTCTCTTCCACGAGCGAAGCGCCGGAAGCCGCGCTGAAGTTCCTCAACCTGACCTTTACCGATCCGGAGATCACCAACCTGATCATCTACGGTTTGAAGGACCGCGACTATGTTTTGAGCGCGGACGGCTTCATGAGCTATCCCGAGGGACAGGACGCCACCACCGTGCCTTACACCGCGCAGCTTTCCTGCGGCACGCTGGGCAACTTCTTCATCATGTATCCGATGGCGGGCACCAATGTGGATTCTCTCGCGTGGGAACTGGAACAGAACCAGACCGCGAAGACTTCCGCTGCAATGGGCTTTACCTTTGACAACAGCGCCGTCAAGACCGAGTACACCGCCGTCACCAACGTGATTGAGCAGTATATCTACGGCCTCGTCTGCGGCAGCGTGGATCCCACCACTGAAATCCCGGTCTTCCTTGAGAGACTTGCGGATGCCGGTATGGGCACCATCATTGCTGAAAAGCAGACGCAGCTCGACGCCTGGGCCGCCGGTAAATAACAGCGGATCGACTGTTTACGAACTTCGGGAGCGGGAGGGGGTCGCCCTCTTCCGCTCCCGCATCCGCACAAAGCGGGCTTTGCGCGGAATGAAAAACGACCGGAGGGCCGTTGAGCTATGACAAAGAAAAAGAAAAAACAGCAGAGGGCAAGCAACGCGCCGCTTCTATTGATCGCAGCGCCCGGCATTCTGTATCTGTTGATCAACAACTATGTTCCCATGTTCGGCGTCTTTCTGGCGTTTAAGGATTTCAACTATCGAAAAGGTATTTTCGGCAGTGACTGGAACGGGCTGGACAACTTCCGCTTTCTCTTCAAAACCCACGATGCGTGGGTGATGACGCGCAATACGCTGCTGTATAATTTTACTTTTATCATCCTCGGCACGATTGCCGCGATATTCGTCGCGGTCTTGATGTACGAGCTTGGTCAGCGCACGCGTGTGAAGTTCTTTCAATCGATCATGCTGCTGCCCAATCTCTTGAGCTGGGTTGTCATCGGCTTTGTCGTCTATGCGTTTCTCAACGCGGACACGGGTTTTATCAACAACACCGTGCTCAAGGCGCTGCATATGGAGCCGATCTCGTGGTACAGCACGACGAAACCTTGGCCGTTTATCCTCATTGTGACTTATCTTTGGAAATACGTCGGGGTCAACTCGATTATCTATATGGCGAGCATTTCCGGCATCGACAAAGGCATCTTTGAGGCGGCGCAGCTCGACGGCGCCAGCAAGATGCAGCAGATCTTCAAGATCACGCTGCCGATGCTCAAGCCTACAATCATCATACTCACGCTGATGTCCATCGGCCGCATTTTCTACTCGGACTTCGGGCTCTTCTATCAGGTGCCGCAGCAGTCCGGTCGCCTCTTTGAGGTAACGCAGACCATCGATACCTATGTGTATCACGGCTTGATGGAGCTGAAAGACATCGGCATGTCCGCCGCAGCCGCGCTGTATCAGTCCGTGGTCGGCTTCCTGCTCGTGCTCGGCGCAAACGCGCTGGTGCGCAAGGTAGACCGCGAAAACGCGCTGTTTTAAGGAGGGGAGGAGCATATGAAACGACATTCCAGAGACGACGGAACAACTTTCCGTCTCGGCTCCACCATCATCTTAAGCGTGTTGGCGTTTTTGATTTTGCTGCCTATCCTGCTGGTGGTCATTTCGTCCGTGACGGACGAAAACGTGCTGATTTCGTCGGGGTACACCTATTTCCCGACAAAACTCAGCCTGGATTCCTACTATTACATGGTCAAGCAGAGCGAGATGATCCTCCGCGCCTATGGCGTGACCATCACCGTTACCTGCGTAGGCACGCTCATCAGTGTGCTGATCACCACGATGCTTGCGTACCCCATGTCGAGACCAACATTCCGCTACCGCAACGTGCTGGCGTTCTTCGTGTTCTTTACGATGCTGTTTAACGGCGGTATCGTCGCGTCTTACATCATGTGGTCGCGCGTGTTCCAGATCAAGGATACGATCTGGGCGCTCATCGTACCGAACTATCTTGTTACGGCGTTCAATGTGTTTCTGGTGCGGAACTATTATGTAACCTCGGTGCCGCTATCCATCATCGAGTCCGCGCAGATCGACGGCGCGAGCGAGCTAAGGATCTTCTTCAAGATCATGCTGCCGCTGGCGATTCCGTCCGTCGCGACCATCAGCCTCTTTACGGGGTTGATCTACTGGAACGACTGGATCAACGGATTATATTACCTCACGGACGCAAAGCTCTACGGCATCCAGAACCTGCTCATCCGCATTATGAACAACATTCAGTTCCTCAAGGTGAGCTCGAATGTTTCGCTGCTGGGTACGATGAATGTCGATCTGCCGGGCACATCCGTGCGCATGGCGATGGCGGTCATCGGCATCCTGCCAATTGTGATCATCTTTCCATTCGTGCAGAAGCACTTCATCAAGGGCGTTGTGCTGGGCGCGGTGAAAGGCTAAGAACCCTGTCAAACTGGGAATACCCATAACCCCGCGTCGCTGCGGGGTTTTTTAAAAGAAGGGGAGAATCATTCATGACCGTTCGCGAATTGACAGACGCAATCATCCAAAAGACGGGCGCACATAGACTGCCGGAAGATAAAACCTGCGACCGGCTGATCTCCGGCAGCTGGGATATGGAAGTGACAAAGATCGCGACCACGTTTATGGCGACCGTAGACGTCATCCACCGCGCGGCGGAAGCGGGTGTGAATTTGCTCATCACGCATGAGCCGACCTGGTTTACCGGTATGGACGGCACGGACTGGCTCGCCGAAGACGAGGTTTACCGCGCGAAAAAGGCGCTGATCGAGCGGCACAATATAGCCATCTTGCGGTTTCACGACCATATGCACATGGCAAAGGAAGACGGTATCTTCCGCGGCTTTGAGCAGGAGATGGGGTGGGAACCGTATCGCTTATCGCCGCCGACCACCGATACGCTCGGCTTTGGCGTCACCGGCAAGCCGGACGGCTGCTATGAAATTCCCGAAACCACGCTGCGCGGGCTTGTGGAGCAGTTCAAATCCAGGATGAATATGCAGGTCGTGCAGATCATCGGCGATCCTGATATGAAGGTTTCGCGCGTGGGCGTGCTGCCCGGCGGCGGCAGCCTCGGGCTCGGTACGGAGTATATGCCGATGCGCTATATGCGGCTAAGAAACGCGGATGTGCTCATCTGCGGCGATATCACGGAATGGACGCTGCCCGCGTATGTACGGGATGCAATGCAGCTGGGTTTCCATCGCGCGATCCTCGTGCTGGGACATGAGCGCAGCGAGGAGCCGGGCATGAAGCATCTTGGCGCTTGGCTGGCGGACATTGTGAATGATACGCCGGTGGTGTTTCTGGACGCGGAGGAGCCGTTTACCTATCTTTGATCGCAAACGATAACGAGTGTCTGTCGCCCGGCGATCCAACAAGGCCGGAAAGCTGGCAGAAATCGCCGGAAAAGCGATATCACACGCGATACTTACGCGGTATAATTTCTAGTGGTGGAATTGGTTTTCCGCACATTTCATGGAATCTCTTTGCGATATCTGAATCTTGTGTAATTTGGAGGAATGACAAATGGCGATTATGAACATCGATTATTATTCCGTCGCGCGGCGGGGATTCGTCTCCTTCAACGCGATTTTGCCTGTCGAGCGCCCGCCGATGGCGGATCAACCGCCGATGTATGTCAAAGGCCCGTTTCCGACGCTGTATCTGCTCCACGGTTTCTCCGGCAACCGCAACGACTGGATCACCAACACGCGCATTGCGGAGCTTGCTTCTCAACGCGGATACGCGGTCGTCATGCCGGATGCGCGAAACAATTTCTACCTCGATGTCGAGGAATCGCTCGAGTATTGTGGCGAATTCATCGGGCGCGAGCTTGTCGAGGTGACGCGCAGCATGTTTCCGCTGTCCCAAAAACGAGAGGACACCGTGATCGGCGGCATCTCGATGGGCGGTTTTGGCGCGGTGCGAAACGGGCTCAAGTACGCGGATACCTTTGGCGCAATCCTTTCGCATTCCGCCGCGCTGATTACAAACGAAGTTGCGAATTTGACCGAAGGCACCGGCAATCACATGGCGCCGTATGCCTATTATCGTCATACATTTGGCGATCTCAAGGCGCTGCTTGGTTCCGACAAAGACCCGATGCACCTTGCCGACGAGCGCGTGAAGGACGGAACCGCGCCGAAGCTGTTTCTCGCGTGCGGAACAGAAGATTTTCTCTTTGAACACAACACAGAGTTTCACGCGCATCTGGACAAGATCGGCTATGCGCACACCTGGTGGACGGCGCCGGGCGTGCACGACTACGACTTCTGGAATGCTTCGTTACCTGCGAGCCTCGACTGGCTGGATGCGCAACGGGGGAGCGGCAAATGACGCTGGAAGCCGAGCTGATTTTTACGCTGCATGTGGAAGTCGGCGCGCCAATGTACGTTGGCGAAACGGGCGAAGGAAAGCTCATGATCATTCCCGTCACGGGCGGTAGTTTTACGGGCGAAACGCTTCGCGGTCGAGTGCTGCCCGGCGGCGCGGATTGGAGCAGGCAGTTGCCGGACGGGGTGGCGCATGTACACGCGCGCTACTGGATTGAAACCGACGACGGCGCGATCATCAGCGTCGAAAACGAAGGGTTTTACACTCAAAATCGCGCGGACGCAGTAATTCGCACCACGGCGCGCTTTACCTGAGATATCAACGGGAAGTATGCGTTTCTATCGCGGGATGTCTACGCCGCGGAACTCTGTAGTGGAGGCGAAAACGCGGTGGATATCCGCGTTTACCATCTGCACTGATTAAACAAGATACCCGATGGAGGAATAAATGCTGCTATCAGCTCAGGATTGCAATCACCGGCTTCGCTGGTCTGGACGAACGCTATATGACGACACGCATGACGCGGTGTTCTTCAACTGGACCTGCGCGGGCTTTACGCTGCGCTTTTCGGGAACGAAGCTCGCGATGCGCGCGCTCGCATTTGCGGAAACGTACCCCGGCGAGACGGACAGTCTGCCGTGGCTCGCGCTGTTTCTCGACGAAAAAAAGGAACCGGAGCGCATATTCGGCCTTCAGGCGGGTGAACAGAGTGTCACATTGTTTGAAAGCGATGTCGCGGAAACGCACACGATCACGATCATCAAGCGCTCCGAGGGTTCCAAAGGACGAGCCGGATTACGCTCACTCCTGCTTGAAGGAGAGCTGCTCACGCTGCCGAAAAAACCAAATCGTCGCAAAATCGAGTTCATCGGGGATTCGATCACCTGCGGGTTCGGCAACGAGATGCCGCCGGAGGCCGCGCAGTTTTCGGCGGAGCAGGAGAACGGGCTTCTGTCCTACGGTGCGGTCGCGGCGCGGCTGATGGACGCCGAAGCGCAGATGATCTGCGTCTCCGGCATTCCGCTCTGCTGGGCGAGAGACGAACACTATCGCATGACGCTGCCTGGCTTGCCGGATTTCCATCCGCCCGTACGCACGATGGAGGGATATTATGCGTTCGCGGATCGCTTCCATGAGGAGCGTGAGGGTAAGACCGAGAGCTTTACGGGTTGGGATTTTTCGCGATATATACCGGACGCCGTGGTGATCAATCTCGGCACCAACGATGCGTTTCGCATCCGTGTTTCGGGCAACGATCCCGCCGAAGCAGCGCATTTTCAGGCGCGATATGTTGCGTTTCTGGAGCAGGTCCGCGCGCTGAACGGCGACAAAACGTGGCTTGTCTGTACGCTGGGTTCGATGGATTATTTCCTCTACGACAACATCGAGAAAGCGGCGCAGGAGTACCGCGCAAAGACGGGGGATACGCGCGTCGTGTGCTTCAAGTTTGGCGCGATCGACCCCTGGGGCGAGGGCATGGGCGGACTGGGCCACCCGAACGCAAAGACGCAGCAACGCATGGGAGAAGAGCTTGCAAAGCTGCTGGAGACACTGATTTAGGAGAAAACAGATGCAAGATTTAACAGTTTTTTCGCGCGAGTGGAAAGCACCCGCGCTGCCTGCGGAGATACCGCATGGCGATATGCCGGGCGATAAGGTTTCGATTAATGGTGGGCACATCGCCAAAGCGAACCTGATCTTTCCGCGCCTCTGCGCGCTGCTTTCGGCAACGCTCGCGCAAAACCCCGCGCAGCGCGCGGTGGTCTCGGTCTGCGGTGGCTCCGGCGTGGGTAAAAGCGAGACGGCCTCGCTGCTGAGCTACTATCTCAACCAAAGCGGCATCGGCGCTTACACGCTATCCGGTGACAACTATCCGCACCGGATTCCGTTTTTTAACGATGCAGAGCGGCTGCGCGTGTTTCGCGTTGCAGCCCTGCGGGGCTTGCTCGCGGCGGGAGAATACGACGCCGCGCGTGCGGAAATCCTCGCGAAGCTGATGCAGGAAGGCAGAGAAGCCGATCCGAGTGCCCAACAGGAATACCCGTGGGTGGCGATCTATCAACAGGCGGGACGGGCGGGATTATCCGGCTATCTCGGCACGCAGAACGAGATTGACTTTGCGGAGCTTTCCGGCATTTTGGCGCAGTTTAAAAGCGGGAAAGAGGAGATTTTCCTCAAGCGTATGGGCCGCGAAGAGACCGTGCTTTGGTACGACGCGGTCGATATGAGAAATATCTCCGTGCTCGTGGTCGAATGGACGCACGGCAACAACGACCTGCTCACCGGCGTGGACATCCCGGTTTTGCTCAACAGCACGCCGGAGGAAACGCTTGCGCACCGCAAGCTCCGCGCGCGGGACGGCGCGCCCGATAGCGCGTTTACGACGATGGTGCTGGAGATTGAGCAGGGACTACTCCGTGCGCAAGTGCACAAGGCGAAGATCGTCGTCAGCAAAAGCTGCGAGCTATTGACGCCGGAACAGGTGAAAGCCCTGTAAAACAGAGGAGAAACCATGCAACACGACGAACAAAAGCCGCTTCCGCTCGGAGGCGCGATGCTGAATCTATATCCCGACAGCCTTGGCGAAACACTAAGCGAGGCCGCCGCTTTTCTGGAGCAGGACGGCGTGAAGGGCGCGTTTTCCGCGCTCTATGTGCTGCCGAGCTTGTTTCACACCGACCTTGACCGCGGGTTCTCCGTAATCGACTACGGCATAGAAGAAACCCTCGCGTCGAAATCCGATCTGGACGCGATTCGTGCGGGCGGTGTCTCTCTCAAGCTGGATTTTGTGCTCAACCATGCGTCTGTGCAATCGCCGCAGTTTCAGGATATGATCGCGCGCGGAGACAATTCTGTCTACCGTGATTTCTTTATCGACTGGAACGCGTTCTGGCAGGGAAAGGGAGAAATGACACAGGAAGGCTATCTCCAACCCGATCAGAAATTGATTGCCGATATGTTCTTCCGTAAGCCGGGCTTGCCGATTCTCATGGTGCGCTTTCCGGATGGAACCGAGCGCCCGTATTGGAACACGTTTTATCAGGAAGTGCGCTATCCGCGTCTCTCGGCGGACGACTGGGCAGAGTTGCTTTCGCTTTCGCGGGACGAGGCGGAGTCGCTGGCGCATCTCGTGAATGCGGCGCTGGACGCGGGTAAAAAGCCCGCCGGGATCGACTGGCCGGAGGGAGTCTCTGTAGCCGCGATCGATGCGCTGGAATCGCGCAGAAACTATTTGGGTCAGATGGACTTGAACGTCAACGAACCTCTCGTTTGGGCGTTTTATCAGGAGACGCTGAAGAAACTTGCTTCTTATGGCGCAAAGATTGTCCGATTGGACGCGTTTGCCTATGCTTCCAAAATCGCGGGTAGACGAAACTTTTTCAACGAGCCGGAGACATGGGACATGCTGGAACGTCTGCGCGGCATGGCGGCGCAAGAGGGACTCATGCTTCTGCCGGAGATTCACGCGACCTATGCCGAGCAGACCTATGCCGAGATCGCGCGGCGCGGCTACATGACCTACGACTTCTTTCTACCGGGCTTGCTGCTGGATGCGCTGGAGACCGGCTCCGGCGCGCTGATTGCGCGCTGGGCAAAGGAACTGAAAAAGAACGACTTTCGCGTGGTCAACATGCTCGGCTGCCTCGACGGCATTC
>CAYVAO010000020.1:9520-11658 GCA_964448895.1 uncultured Christensenella sp. | reverse complement strand
GGGGGCGAAGCCCCCATATAATTCAGCCTTTGGGGGCGAAGCCCCCATTATTTCTTTGGCTTCACCGAGCGCGTGGCGACAAACGTTGGAATGTTGAACTCGTGCAGCTTGCCGTAGCCGTTCGTGTCCTCCATCAGGTCGGTCAGCACGAACCCCGCGCGGAGCTGGCCGCCGAGCTGCTCCTCCATCGTATGCGAAAACTGCACGCCGCTGTCGCTCTTTTGCAGTTCTTCCATCAGGCTCGGGTCGGCGATCGGGTCGAAGGGCAGGCTGTGCGTCAAAACGGACTCCGTCTCCTCGTCGAAGATGAAGTTGATGCCGTTTTCCAGCCCGGCGAGCAGCACGCCGCCCGGCCGCAGGACACGGTAACACTCCCGCCAGAGCGGCTCCACCTCGCGAATGTAGCAGTTCGAAACCGCGTGAAAAATAAAATCGAACGACTCGTCGGCAAACGGCAGAGGCTTTGTCATATCCGCCCGAACGAGTTCAATCTCGTACCCTTCCCGCTCGGCCACCATGCGCTCGCTTTCCAGCTGACGAGGGGAATAGTCCAAAACGGTGCAGACCGCGCCCGCCGCGGTGAAAATCGGCATCTGCTGGCCGCCGCCGCAGGCAAGGCCCAGCACGCGCAGGCCGTTCATTGGCGGGAACCACGCGCGCGGCACGGGTTTGGTCGGCGTGAGCACCACGCTCCAGTCCCCGGCTTTCGCCGCTAGGAACGCCTCATGCGTAATCGGCACGCCCCAAATCCAGCCGCCGTCCACCCAGCGGTCAATCGTTTCCGCGTTGAGTTTCGTGTAGTCCATGTCCATATCGAATCCCCTCCCGGCAGTGCGTTTGTTTGCCCGCTCCAGTATCGCACGGCGTACGCGGCGCGCGCAAGCGTTTTTTGGTGACGGCGCGCGCGGTTTTCGCCGGCAAACCGCCGTTTCGTTGCTTTTTTCGCGGCGTTTGGATATACTAGATACTACTTTGCGTTTGCACGGAGGATTATGTATTATGCCGGATATCGCAATCATCGGCGGCGGCCCCGCCGGTTTAACCGCCGGGCTCTACGCGGCGCGCGGCGGCGCGGACGTGACGCTCTACGAAGAGCTCTTCCCCGGCGGGCAGATCGCCCGTACGCCGCTCGTCGAAAACTACCCCGGCTTTCCGGACGGCGTTGAAGGCTACGCCGTCGGCGGCCTGATTCAAAAACAGGCCGAGAAGTTCGGCCTCAAAATCGAGTACGCGGGCGCGACAAAGCTCGTGCTCGACGTCCCCGAAAAACAGATCGTTTTACCCGACCGCGTGGACACCGCCAAGGCGGTCATCCTCTGCATGGGCGCGACCGCGCGTCCGCTCGGCATCCCGCGCGAGGAGGAACTCACCGGCGCGGGCGTCAGCTACTGCGCCACCTGCGACGGCGCGTTCTTTAAGGGACAGTCGGTCGCCGTCGTCGGCGGTGGAGACACCGCGCTTTCGGACGCGCTCTATCTCTCGCGTTTCTGCCAGAGCGTCACGGTTGTGCACCGGCGGGATGAGTTCCGCGCGTCCGCCTCGCTCCAGAACGCGGCGCGCGAAAAGGCGAATATTGCATTCGCGCTTTCCTGCGTGCCGGTTTCCTTTGTGGGCGAAAAGAAAGTGGAAGGCCTCGAAATCCGCGACCTCAAGACGAACCTCACCCGCGTGCTGCCGGTCAACGGCGTGTTCGTGGCCGTCGGCATCACGCCGCGCACGGAACTCGTCAAGGGAATCGTCACGCTTACGGAGGGCGGAAGCATAGTTACGGACGAATTCATGCGCACAAACCTCCCCGGCGTGTACGCCGCCGGCGACATCCGCAATACGCCGCTTCGTCAGGTCATCACCGCCTGCGCGGACGGCGCGATTGCGGGCACGACCGCGCTGGAATTCGGCTGCTCGCACTGAGCGACGGAATTGCGCGTTTAAAACGAAACGACGGTTAGGAGATAACAAGCGATGGGTAGATTATTCGGCACGGACGGCGTGCGCGGCATTGCCAACCGGGACTTAAGCTGCGAACTGGCGTTTAAAATCGGCGCGGTCGGCGCGTATGTTTTGGCGAACGAAGTGGATTCTCCCCGCATCATCATCGGGATGGATACCTGAAAGTCCGGCGCCATGCTCGGCGCGGC